>NZ_JACJDW010000021.1:0-77020 GCF_014163745.1 Pseudoalteromonas sp. SR44-2
GAAAACGCAGCAAAAGCAGCAGCTGACAAACGCAAAGCTGAAGAAGAAGCGCTTAAAAAAGCAGAAGCTGAGCGCAAAAAGCGTGAAGAGGAAGCAAAAGAGCGTGCTGCTGAGGCCGAACGTAAACGCCAGCAAGCAATGCAAGAGCAAATGTTACAAGAGCAACTTGCCAAAGAGCAGGCTGCCCGTAGTAAAATACGTCAGCAACAAGTGGTGAGCGAAGTTGATAAGTACCGTGCATTAATTATGGCGCGTATTCAGCAAAACTTACTGATTGATGAAAAAATGAAAAACCAACAGTGCCGAGTTAATATTCGTTTGGGCTTTAATGGTTTAGTAACGCAAGTTAAATCATTAGGTGGAGACAAGTTAGTATGTGAAGCTGCATTAAGAGCAGTGCGAATGGCTGACACATTACCGGTATCTAAAGATAAAGACGTATTCGAAAAACTTAAGAATATTAATTTAACAATCAAGCCAGAATTTTAAAGGAATGATATGTTCAACAAAATAAAAATAGCCTGTTTAGTTTTACTGTTTGGGATTACGGGTGTTGCTAATGCAGCGCTTGAAATTGTAATAACAGAAGGTGTAGACGGTGCAAGGCCTATTGCCATTGTACCTTTTAAATACCAAGGTGTTGGTCCAATTCCTGAAAAGCTAAGTGGTGTTATTGCTGCCGATTTAATGCGCAGTGGTAAGTTTAAACCTGTTGATGTGGCGCAAATGCCGCAACAGCCAAGTAAAGATGGCGAAATTGATTATGCGTCTTGGGTTAATAAAGGTGTTGAAGCTGTTCTTGTTGGTGAGGTTGAGCAACAAACTGATGGGCGTTATTTAGTTCGTTATGAGTTAGTTGATGTGATTCGCGGCCAAATTACCGGTGGCAATACGCAAATGATGAGTAACGGTAAGTTAGTTAAAAGCCAAGATCATATTTTAGAAGCGCGTGAAAGTGTTATTGGCGAGAGTGGTTTTCGTCGTTATTCACACCGCATTAGTGATGTTATTTATGAAAAGCTAACGGGTGAAAAGGGCGCGTTTTTAACTAAAATTGCATATGTAATAGTACGTGATAACGAGCCTAAACCTTATCAGCTAGTCGTTGCTGATTACGATGGTTTTAACGAACAGGTATTACTTCGTTCAAAAGAACCATTAATGTCGCCAGCATGGTCACCAAATGGTACTAAACTAGCGTATGTAACGTTTGAAAACCGTCAAAGCCAAATTTACATTCAAGATATATACACAGGTAAGCGTGAAATAATAGCAAGCTACCGTGGTATTAATGGTGCACCGCAGTTTTCGCCAGATGGCAAAAAGCTATTATTAGTGCTTTCTAAGGATAAGACGGGTGCGACAGAAGTTTACATGCTTGACCTTGCTACACGTAAAGAAACACGCTTAACAAATCATCGTAGCATAGATACTGAGCCATCTTGGTACCCTAATGGCCAAGATATTGTGTTTACATCTGAAAGGGGTGGTAATGCTCAGATTTATAAGTTAAATTTAAAAACAGGTAGGTCACAACGACTCACCTTTGATGGTGATATGAACCTTGCTGGTTCTATAACACCAGATGGAAAAGAATTAGTGATGGTTAACCGTACCAACGGGCAGTACCATCTTGCTAAGAAAGAGCTGGCTACAGGTGCGTTTCAAGTATTAACGAGAACACGCCTAGATGAATCACCGAGCATAGCGCCAAATGGTTCGATGATTATATACAGCACGCTCCATAATAATAAACAGGTACTTGCGCTAGTATCGATGGACGGCCGCTTTAAAGCACGGTTACCTGTGCTAGACGGACAAGTAAAGGCACCAGCTTGGTCGCCGTACTTACAGTAATATTACTGGTTTACTCAAAATAGGAATCTACTCAATGCAACTTAACAAAATACTTAAAGGCCTGCTAATTGCTGTGCCAGTAATGACATTAGCAGCTTGTAGCTCATCTTCTGATATTGATGAAGGTGCTGCAAACCAATCAAATCAAGGCGTTGTTGAGCAATCAACTAACACTGATACAGTTGAAGTAGCTACAATCTCTCCTGAGCAACAAGCAGAAGAGCAACTTCGTCAAAAGTACGAAGCACTTCGTCAAGAGCAAGTAATTTACTTTGACTTTGATAAAGCAACTGTTGAAGGTAAGTACGCAGATTTACTTCGTGCACATGCTGAGTTTTTAGTTCAAAACCCATCAGTTAAAGTACTAATTGAAGGCCACGCAGATGAGCGCGGTACTCCAGAGTACAACATTGCACTAGGTGAGCACCGTGGCCAAGCAGTTGAAAAATACCTATTAAGCTTAGGTGTTTCAGCTAGCCAAATGTCAGTGGTAAGCTACGGTGAAGAGAAGCCAATGGTTAAATCTCGCACTGAATCAGCTTTCGCTAAAAACCGCCGTGCGGTACTAGTTTACTAAGATAAGAGATATTATGAAGCCGAAAATTATTTTGGCAGCCATGATATTGAGCGGGAGCACCCAGTTAATGGCTGCTCCCGCTCCTGTTTCAGAAGCTGCAAGTTCACAATCAAGTATTGAGAAGCGATTAGCGTCGCTTGAGAATATGATGCAGTCGCGTAACTTTTTACAAGTAGAGTTACAGCAACAACTTAACTTGTTACAAGACGAAGTAAGTCAAATTCGCGGTGTAACTGAAGAGCAAAGCTACAAACTTGAAAAAGTACTGCAGCGTCAGCGTGAGTTGTATCAAGAGATTGAAAACCGCGTGAGCCAGGCTTATACACAGCCAACAGCAGCTCCAGTAGTCGATCAGGCGCAGCCAAACGATGCACAGAGCTACAGCAGTGACTTATCTGAAAATGAAGCGTACGAGCGTGCTGTTGCATTAATAATGAAAGATAAACGTTATGATCAAGCGATTCCTGAATTTCAAACGTTTTTAACTACCTATCCAAACTCTGTATATGCGTCTAACGCGCATTATTGGTTAGGGCAGTTGCTTACTATTAAAAATGATGGCGTAAAAGCGGTAGAGCATTTTAAAGTGGTTGTTAACGAATTTCCAAATTCTAATAAACGCCCCGATGCAATGCTAAAGTTAGGCACACTTTTACAAGATCAAGGTTCAGCGGCGCAAGCACAAAAAATATTGAGCGATCTTATCAATCAATATCCAAGTACTACCGCTGCAAAACTAGCAACTGATCGTTTGGGAAACTAAAGTTCACCAGCGATTAAATTTCTAGTTAAGGCGAGCAAACTACATGGAAACTCTCGAAGAATCTTGGATTTGCATGTAGTTTGAGCACAAACGGTTTAATTTTGTGCATCTAGACATAAAAACTTAAAAAAAGAGACAATTTCGGTTGCACTCATTTTATAAATAAGTATTATAAGCGCCCGCAGCAAACGAATGGTTACCCCACTCGAAATGCGACAAAAAGAGCGGGTTATTAGCTCAGTTGGTAGAGCAGTTGACTTTTAATCAATTGGTCGATGGTTCAAATCCATCATAACCCACCATTCTTTGAATGGTCTTTTATCGGCGGATTTACGTACAATACTAAGTTGTTATAAAACGCAACGTCAGAGCGGGTCATTAGCTCAGTTGGTAGAGCAGTTGACTTTTAATCAATTGGTCGATGGTTCAAATCCATCATGACCCACCATTCTTTATTCCTCGTGAATACGGTTTGGCATCAATCGGCGGATTTACGTAAGCTTTAACTTAGTAATAAGTTAGCATCTGGAATGGGTTATTAGCTCAGTTGGTAGAGCAGTTGACTTTTAATCAATTGGTCGATGGTTCAAATCCATCATAACCCACCATTCTTTATTCCTTGTGAATAATGATTGGTTCCAATCGGCGGATTTACGCAAAGTAGTAAGTTGCATTTAAACGTAACAATAGAGCGGGTCATTAGCTCAGTTGGTAGAGCAGTTGACTTTTAATCAATTGGTCGATGGTTCAAATCCATCATGACCCACCATTCTTTATTCCTTGTGAATACGGTTTGGCATCAATCGGCGGATTTACGTAAGCTTCATTCATAATTGAATAAGTGCATAGAACGGGTTATTAGCTCAGTTGGTAGAGCAGTTGACTTTTAATCAATTGGTCGATGGTTCAAATCCATCATAACCCACCATTCTATGAAAAGTTATATAAGAGCGGGTCATTAGCTCAGTTGGTAGAGCAGTTGACTTTTAATCAATTGGTCGATGGTTCAAATCCATCATGACCCACCATTCTTTATTCCTTATGAATAGTGTTTGGCATCAGTCGGCGGATATACGTAAGCTTCATTCATAATTGAATAAGCGCATAGATTGGGTTATTAGCTCAGTTGGTAGAGCAGTTGACTTTTAATCAATTGGT
Organism: Pseudoalteromonas sp. SR44-2; assembly: GCF_014163745.1. Taxonomy (NCBI): domain Bacteria; kingdom Pseudomonadati; phylum Pseudomonadota; class Gammaproteobacteria; order Alteromonadales; family Pseudoalteromonadaceae; genus Pseudoalteromonas; species Pseudoalteromonas sp. SR44-2. The sequence goes on from NZ_JACJDW010000021.1 coordinate 4,356, forward strand.
CGATGGTTCAAATCCATCATAACCCACCATTCTATGACAGTTTAATCGGCGGATTTACGCAGCTTTTTACAAAGCAGATTTATATTAGAGCGGGTCATTAGCTCAGTTGGTAGAGCAGTTGACTTTTAATCAATTGGTCGATGGTTCAAATCCATCATGACCCACCACTCTCTAATACTTTCCTTTATATTCTTTTTTAATTTCCCACTTTATTTTTTATAAACAGCCTTACTAGTTTGCTGTTATTTGCTTTCATATTCTCGTATAATTCGCCCTAATTAATGCACTGTAGATAAGTGGTCGAGAACATGAGTCTAGCTCAAACTATTATGCCTGAAGGTTATATTTTTCCCCCTAAGCCAGCACCGTTAACACAAGACGAGCAAGGCGAATATAAAGCGCGTATAAAACAATTACTAAAAGATAAAAATGCAGTACTTGTTGCCCATTATTATACCGATCCTGAAATTCAAGCACTTGCTGAAGAGACCGGCGGCTGTGTTGCCGACTCGCTAGAAATGGCGCGTTTTGGCGCACGTCACGATGCAGATATGATTATTGTTGCGGGCGTAAAATTTATGGGCGAAACAGCCAAAATTTTAACGCCAAATAAAACGGTTGTTATGCCAACGCTTGAAGCAACATGTTCGTTAGATATTGGTTGCCCGATAGACGAGTTCTCTGCGTTTTGCGATCAGCACCCAGATCGTAAAGTAGTTGTATATGCAAACACCTCTACGGCTGTTAAAGCACGTGCAGATTGGATTGTAACTTCATCATGTGCACTTGAAATAGTAGAGCACCTCGATGAGCAAGGCGAAAAAATCATTTGGGGCCCAGATAAGCACCTTGGTAGTTATATTCAAAAAAATACCGGTGCTGATATGCTTATGTGGAATGGCGCATGTATTGTACATGACGAGTTTAAAACAAAAGCACTTAAAGACATGAAAGCGCTGCACCCAGATGCAGGCGTATTAGTTCATCCTGAGTCACCAGCAGAAATAGTTGCTCTTGCCGATTCGGTTGGATCTACGAGCCAATTAATCAAAGCAGCGCAAACAATGGACAATAAAAAGTTTATTGTAGCAACTGATCGCGGCATCTTTTATAAAATGCAGCAACTATGTCCAGATAAAGAGTTTTTTGCGGCTCCTACGGCAGGTGAGGGCGCTTCATGTAAAAGTTGCGCACATTGCCCTTGGATGGCAATGAATGGCTTAAAAGCGATTGAGGAAGCCCTCATAAGCCCTAAAGGTAAAGAAGTATTCGTTGATATGGATTTACGCGAAGGCGCACTTAAATCCTTAAATCGCATGCTTGAGTTTACTGCGAGCATGGCTAAGTAACTTCTAAGGTATAAATTAAAAACGGTTAAGTCTTAGATTTAGCCGTTTTTTTGTGCCTATAGGTATGTGTTGCTTGATTAGTAAGCATTTAAAGGCCCAAATTTAAAAATGCCTTGCACCTTAAGGGTCTATTTCATACTATAGCGCGCTGTTGCATTACACAATTGCAGCACCGTGGAGGGATGGCTGAGTGGCTGAAGGCGCACGCCTGGAAAGTGTGTTTAGGTTTATCCCTAACGAGGGTTCGAATCCCTCTTCCTCCACCATTATTCTTAGAGCCCAGTTATTAATATCGAAAGGTAACAATAACTGGGTTTTTTAATGCCTTCAGAATGACTAATTACTTACTAAGCTAAGTGTCGATAACATGCCGACAAGTTCATGTTTTTCGATTGGTTTTGAAACGTAACCATCAAATAACTGCCTGTATATTTCTTTTTGTTCTGTAAAAACATTAGCAGTTAATGCAATAACAATTTGTTCGCTATTAAGCGCCTTAATTTTTTTACATGCCTGAAGACCATCCATTTTTGGCATTTGAATGTCCATAAAAATAATGTCTGGTTTGTGTAACTCGTATAATGAAATCGCTTCTAAACCATTGTTGGCAATAATAATGGTGGCTTTAGTTGGTTCAAGCATCGCAGCTGCAACGAGCTGATTTATTTTATTATCTTCAGCTAATAAAATAATTTTTCCAGATAGGTCAGGAAACTCAATATTTTTGGTTGTTAATGTGCTGTCATCCACCTGCGCTTGTTTTAATGGTAAGTACACATAAAACTGACTCCCTGAACCTAACTGGCTTGTTACTTTAATTTCGCCATTCATCAGGCCTATCAATGATTTAGTGATGGGTAAGCCGAGGCCCGTACCACCATATTCACGCGTGGTTGATTGCTCAGCTTGTTCAAAGCGCTCAAACAATCGATCAATTGCTTGCTCAGAAATTCCAATCCCCGTGTCTGATATACAACAACATATTTTTTTTTCGTCGGTTAGCCTAAAGGTTACTGTAACGCCACCTTGAGATGTAAACTTAATCGCGTTAGATATTAAGTTTAAAAATACCTGTCTGAGTCTAACTGGGTCGCCCACCCAATGCTTGTGCTCAATATCAATCACAAATTTAAGGTAAATGTTTTTATCTGTTGCTTGCACACCTAAGTCTGACTCTAAGTGATGAATAAGTTCAAAAAAATCAAAAGGCTTATGCTCTAATGAAAGCTTGCCGGCCTCTATTTTAGAAAAATCAAGAATATCGTTAATAATGGTGGTGAGTGCTCGAGTTGAATACAGTGATTTTTTTAAATATTCTTTTGATTTTTCATTAAGCGGCTGTTCTTGTAATAGTTGTAATGTGCCAAGTATACCGTTCATCGGGGTTCGTATTTCGTGGCTCATATTTGCTAAAAATTCAGACTTAGCCTGCGATGCTTGCTCAGCAAGTTCTTTTGAGTGACCAAGGGCTTGCTCGTGGTCAATTTGTTCTGTTAAATCGTAAGCAATACCGAGGTAGCCAACGGTGTCTCCTTCGTTATTTAATAATGAGGTGACACTTAAATTAACTTGTATTTGCTCGCCTGTAGAAGAAATGTATGTCCATTGATTAATATCAGGCTCTGTTGCTGTTGCTTTTAAGATAAATACTTCAAAACCAGGGATGACAGGTTTATTCAATTCAGCACTTAGTAGTTTAGCCTTTGTTATAATTTCTTCTTTTAAGTGAAATATGCTTGGGTTTTTAATGCCAATAACATCTTGTGCTTTGTAGCCTAATAACTTTTCAGAAGCGGGATTAAATAGGGTAATTAAGCCGTTTGTGTCGGTCGCAATAATTGAATAACTCGCACTGTTTAAAATACTTTGTTGGAGCATATTTATATCGGCAATTTCTTTAGTGCGTAATTTTACTTCTTTTTCTAATTTTAAATTTGTTTGCTGTAATGCGAGTTTATTTTTTTTAGCCTGAAGTGTTTTTCTCTTAATTCTTTGGTTTCTTCTAAAAATAAACAATTGCATTAAAAAAACTACAAACATACAGCCAATAGTGGCGAAAGAGCCATTAACAATGGCTTGATACCGACTAGGAAGATGAAGGTTATAAATAAAGGCGTCTGAGGCATCAATGGTAATTTTCCACGTTCTACCCATTAATTTTATAATTTTAGTTAATTGATAATCGTTAGTTTTGCTTTTTATGCCATAACTAAAAAAATCAGTCTCAGTATTGTTATTGATATCACTTATCGTTAGTTGATTTTCATCAAGGTGTGAAAGTGAGTCTAAAATTTTATCAATTAACAACGGCGAATATGCCCAACCTAAAAGATCATTAAGGCGCTGTTTTTTATTATCAGAAATAGTAATGGTTTTATATATTGGCATTAATATTAAAAAGCCTTGTTGCGAGAGTTTATTCGCTTGTACTAAAGTCAGTGGCGCCGTTAATTGGGTTGTATTATTTATGGCAGCATTTAGTGCTGCCTGTTTGCGCATGCTCTCAGATCCAATATCTAATCCAATTGCTTGTAAGTTTTTTTGCTCAGGAAAAATATATTGAATTATAAAATGCTCATCACTAGTCGCTACGAGTGTATTCAAATTAAATGTCTGATCGGGTCTATCGTTTTTTGCATCATTCAAAAATTTATTTAATTGCTCAACGCCAACTTTTTTTATATAGCCAATACCATTAGCTCCAGGAAATTCTTTAGCGTAGTTACGGCTCCCAGAGTAGTTAGTTATGGCTTGATAGTTTAAGTTATTTGCACCTATCCCATGTACAAAGCCCTTTAAACCAAATAGCCCATATTGATACAAATCGAGCCTACTGTTAATACCTGTAGAAAGCGATGATAGGCGGTTATCAAGCGCATTGTTTATTTTATTTTTTATGGCTTCTTGGTGTTTAATATGAGCAAAGTAGGTAAGTATAATGCCCGCAACTAATAAAATGACATGAGGAAGCAGTGAGATTAATAACCCTTTATTAACCGGTCGTGCTTGAATCATTAATTAATCCTTTTTCATGAGTCGCAGTAAGTGTGTTTCTATTTTAATAACGTGATAAATATAGCACCTATTATTCAAGACACAACTTTGTTATTAATTGGAATGTATATATTTTATAGAGGTTTAGAGTAGGGGAAGTCTAAAAAGTTGATTTTAAGCCTCAAGATAAAATTAAAGTGCATATAAATATAATAATTTATAAATTTTGCATCACTTTATAGATACCAACAAAAGTAGTAGCAAAAGGTGCTGGTTTTTGTGCTTATTGATTTTTAGAAGAAATCAGCTGCTCATAACTTTACTTAGGTAAGTTTAAATCAAGTAAAATTCAATTGATATTGTGATACTTTTTTAAATAAAATTAGCGACTTAGATACGAGTGAGCAAGAGGTGATCTTTACCAGTTTTTACAATTCATCCGTAATAAAACAAACTCTTACTATTTTATAATATAAAAATTAAAACATTATAAATTTATATTGTTCTATATTTATTAGCATGAAAGAAATGTAATTCCCTTATGACATGTTTGCCGTGTAGGTCAAAAAGCATACACATCCCTATGTGCTGCACGGTAAAAACTTCAAAAACAAGGTAACGGAGATAACTATGGCTCACCGAGTATCTAAATTACTTGCGGCAACAGGCGCAGTATTAACATGTATTTCTATCCCTACGTATGCTGCTGTTAATGGGCTGACAGAACAAGATGAATTTAATATAAAACTTAGATCAATTTATTTCGACCGTGACTACGATAACGACGCAAGTGACGATTCAACTTTTGCTCAAGGTATAGAGCTCAATTACACATCGGGTTATATAAACGATTTATTGAGTGTGGGTGTATCGACTTACACCGTAATGAATATTAACTCTACAGGTTCAGCCGCAGGTAATATTTTACCAGCAGGTAATGAGAGTGGTGGAGTAGACGATAGCTTTTCTAAATTTGGTCAATATTTTTTAGATTTTAAATTGGGCAAAAACGGTCACGTTAAAGTAGGTGGGCAAAAAACCAAAAGTATGCTTTTAAAAAGCTCAGGCAGCCGTGCTATTCCTAATACTTTTAGAGGCGTTTTTGGCGATTACAAAATTGGCAACACTAAATTATATGGTTACGTATACGATAAATGGAGCCGTCGACATGATGATAGATGGGAAGATTTTTCTACCGACCAATCGGCACCTGGCGCCATTAGCGTAATTTGGGGCGTAGGTGCTACGCATAAAAAAGACGACATAACATTAGAGGCTGAATATTTAAATTCCCACAGTTATCTAAGTAAAATGGGATTAAAAATCAGTTACGACATTAAACTTGAGCAAAGTAAGTTAACCCTTTCAACTGGCATATTTACCTCACAAGATGATGGTGATTTATTTGTAACAGGCGCAGAGGGCGGCGATTTAGATGATGAAGATGCACCTGGTGCATTAACAGGTTTAACTAAAAGTGAAAACGATGGATTTGCCTATTACTTAGATGCTGATTGGAAAAAAGATATTTGGAGTGTAGGTGCGGCATTTACTAAAGTAAGTGATGCTTGGATTGAAGATAACTTTAGTGGCGATCATGGTACAAACCCATTTCCAACTCGCTCATTGATTGGTGCCGATTTAACAAATCAAAACGAGGCAACGTGGCAGGCACGTTTTGGCATTGATTTAAAAGCAGTATCGCCAGGTTTAACAACTAAATTTTACTACACAGACGGCAGCGATGCTGAAAACTCTGCATTGGGTAAGTTAGCTGGTACAGCCGACGAAAAATATTGGGCTGTAGATACTCGCTATAAAGTTGAGAAAATAAAAGGCTTAAGCTTACGTTGGTTATTTGTAGATTATACAACCGAAAAATCAGGCAGTGTTGATGGTGTTAAAGGCGACAGAGCCGACCATCGAGTTTATGTAGATTACACTATTAAATTTTAAAAACGTTTAATAAGCCAATGCAAATTTATACATTGGTTTTATTTCCTTTATTAATTACCACTATGATAAAACTAACAAATAGATAATAAAAATAAAGCTAATATATGTTTTCTCTTCAACAGTGGCAATCACAGGGTCAATTCACTCATATTTCTGGCCATCAAATTTTTACTAAAACAGCTGGTGATATAACTAAGCCTGCGCTGCTTTTAATACATGGCTTTCCAAGTGCTAGTTGGGATTGGGAAGGTATGTGGCAAACCCTTAGTGAACATTATTTTGTAATTACACTCGATATGCTAGGTTTTGGTTTGTCAGATAAACCAATAAACGCTACTTATAAAATTACCGAACAATCCGACTTATATACCCAATTTTTAAAAACGTTAAATATTAATGATGTACATATTTTAGCTCATGACTATGGCGATACTGTGGCTCAAGAGTTATTAGCAAGGCAAGTGGTTAGCCAAAGTGACTTTAAAATAAACAGCGTGTGTTTTTTAAATGGTGGGTTATTTCCTGAGGTGCATAAACCATTATTTATACAAAAGCTTTTACTTTCAAAGCTAGGTTGGATAGTGCCAAAATTAATGAATAAACAAAAATTTGCCAATAATTTAGTGACTATTTTTAGTAAAAGTACACCGCCTTCAAAACAAGTGGTAGACACACTTTGGGAGTTGCTAATTTATAAAGATGGTTTAGCCGTTATGCCTAAACTCATTAGTTATATAAAGCAGAGGCAGCAAAACCGAGAACGCTGGGTTGGTGCCATCATAAATAGCAATATACCACTTACGTTTATAGCAGGCGCAGAAGATCCCATCTCTGGTAAGCACATGATTGAGCATTATAAAAAGCTTACCCCCAATGCGCGCGTACAAGAGTTTGTAGAGCTTGGGCATTATCCGCAAGTAGAAAGTCCAGATGCTATTACGCAGGCTTATTTGGATTTTAGAAATTGCCAATAAAAACGCGGCACTAAATTAAGTGCCGCGTTTATAAATTAATAACTCTGAGCATTTAGGCTTTGAACCTTAATATTTTTTCTTTGGTGCTTTTAATTGTTTTTCAAACTCGTCTGAAAACAATATCGTGCCGTCGTCTTCCTCTGTAGGGAAAGCAGCAATAAGTAAGTCATCTTCTTCAAGGCCTGGTGTCCAGCGACTAAACCAGTCAGCAAGCGGGATTGCTTTAGCGCTGCAGCCAGCCCATTCGCCGGTTGCCCATGCTTCTGCAAATTCACGAGTTGGCCAAACTGGTACGCAGTCGTCATCTTCGTTGGCAAGCATAACGCAGCCATCATCGTCGTTTAAAATCCATACTTGTTTAAATTGTTGTACGGTTTCGAACATATAGGCTAGGCGTTTTTTTGCCCCAAGCCCTAAAATTACTGCTTGTTCTTCGCTTAAATTTGGCGTTGTCATAATTAGCTCACTCTTAATTACTATATCTAAATTATATGCACACAAGTATATCGAGTTATATGACAGAGTGTTGAAAAGTTGATATTTAATTTCAGCAATGCAGATCTAATTTGTATATTGAGCAGTATAGGTCACAACTAATTTGAGCGTTCATTCAAAATAAGCTTGAATGTTTGTAAAAAGGCCACATTGTAGTAAGCATATACTTAATGAAGGATTGAAAAATGACTACTGATCTACTTGCTCCGTTTAAACTAAATAACACGATTGAGCTTAAAAACCGCGTACTTATGGCACCATTAACGCGTTGTATGGCTGACGATAACTTAGTGCCAACACAAGATATGGTTGAATATTATGCTCGCCGTGCCGAAACCGGTTTAATTATTAGCGAAGCAACTATTATTCGTCCAGATGCGCAAGGTTACCCAAATACACCGGGTTTATTTACCAGTGAGCAAATTCAAGGTTGGAAAAAAGTAACAGACGCAGTGCACGCTAATGGCGGCAAAATGTTCGCACAGCTTTGGCATGTTGGCCGTGTTGCACATCCTCACTTTTTTGATGGTGATGTACTGGCACCATCGGCAATTGGCGTTGAAGGCTCTGTCCCTCGTATGCGTGAGCTTACATACATCACACCAAAAGCAGCGACTATAGATGACATTAAGGGCCTTGTAGCTGACTACGCAAAAGCGGCAGAAAATGCGATTGAAGCGGGTTTTGACGGAGTAGAAATTCACGGTGCTAACGGGTATTTGATTGACCAGTTTTTACATTACGCTGCAAATACACGCAGCGACGAATACGGTCAAACGCCTGAAAATATGTCGCGTTTTGCACTAGAAGTAACCGATGCAGTTATCGCCGCTGTAGGTAATGAGCGTACTGCTTTACGTGTTACACCGGGTGCTTATTTTAATATGAGCGAAGATAACCGTGATAAAGCGGTATTTGATTACTTATTACCAGAGCTTGAGAAGAGAGATTTAGCATATTTACATGGCGGTATTTTTGACGACAGTACAACGTTTGATTCGCTTGAAGGTAAAACAACGTCTGAATTTTTACGTGCAGGCTACAAAGGTACATTAGTAGGCGTTGGCAGCTATACTTTTGAGTCAGCAAAAGAGGCAATTAACGATGCTAAGTTTGATTTAATCGCTATTGGTCGCCCACTTATCGCAAACCCAGATTACATTAGCAAAATTGCAAACGGTGAAGAACTAGTACCATACAGCGATGAAATGCTAGCTGAATTAAAGTAACAGCTAAATATTATATTTAGTGATTAAGGCACCCAAAGTTAAACCTTTGGGTGTCTTTTTTTGTACATATTCCCGCCATAAATCTTCCATATTTGTTTAACCTTTATGTAAATAAAGTTCATCCTCGTTGTCATATTTAAAATTCATACTGTGCTCGTTTTCATATTTCATAATTAAAACTAAACGGGACAACAATGTACGCTTTAAAAAACAAATCGCTATTGAGCATGGCTATTGCCATGGCGGTATCAACATCTACTTATGCTAACTACAACACCATAGAAGAAGTAACCGTTGTAGCTAAACCAACGAGCTACGCTAACAATGTTATTGAGCCTGCAATGCTTGAGCAGCAAAGTTCGGTATCGAGCATATTATCGGTTATTGATAACTTACCAGGTATTAGCATAAACGAAGGTGATGCATTTGGTGGCGACGATTGGTCTACTACAATCACTATGCGTGGTTTTAGTATTGATGGAAACCAACAACAATTAGGTATGACCGTTGATGGCATTCCCAATGGTGGCTCTAATTACGGCGGTGGTGCTAAAGCTAACCGTTACTTGGAGAGTGAAAATTTAGCAACGGTAGAAGTAGGTCAAGGTACCTCTGATATTAAGTCGGCTTCACTTGAAGCACTAGGCGGGACATTTAACTTTGTAAGTAAAGACCCAAGCCTTGAAAAAGGCACTACCTTTGCTTATACATCAGGCAGCCACGATGCCACGCGTTATTATATTAAACACGAAACAGGCACTGTTTTTAATAACACCCAAGCGTACGTAAGTTACTCGCAAACCGATACAAGCCGCTGGATTGGTTCAGGCAGTAATGGGGGCAAAGACAACCAACACGCAGAGCTTAAGTTTGTATCTAATTTTGACGATTTAACACTTACTGGTCGTTTATCTTACGATGATGTAAGCGAGACAAACTATAACAGCGTAAGCCTTGAGCAGTTTGAACAAACACCCGATTGGGATCAGCTAACATGGAATTGGACAGGAGTACCGCACTTTGACCAAATGTTTGCAGAAGGTTGGGGAACGCTTCGTGAAAATACCTTAGGCTATTTAAAATTTGAATACGCTATTTCACCAACTTCATTATTAACTGTTAGCCCTTATTATCATAAAAATTCAGGTCGCGGCGATTGGATCCCACCTTATTTAACAACGCCTGTTGATGAAAATGGTGACCCAACAACCGAGGGTGGCACTAATGCAGGCTCTTATGGTTTTGCTGATAGTGAAGGCAACCCGCTTGCACCCAATGCCGATTGTACGCAAAGTTTGAGCTGGCCATGGGAGTCGGGTCCTGGTTTAAATCCTGCGTGTTACGATGCAACAGCAACGCCGGTTATGTCTTACCGCCATACGCATTACAACAAAGATCGTTTAGGCGTAACGGCAAATTACCAAGCTACATTTGGTGATCACGATATAGAAGCGGGCTTTTGGTATGAGCAAAGCGAGCGTGACGAGTCGCGTGATTGGCACAAAGTAATTGATGCGCGTATTTATCATCACTTTGATAGCACGCCTTACTGGACACAATACAAAAACACCTTTGATACTGATACATTCAAATGGTACCTACAAGACTCGATTAATTTTGGTGACTTAACATTAAATATTGGTGCAAAACAGTATTTAGTTGAATTACAAAAGTACGACCACTTTGCTAACGAAAGATCAGATAAAGTAGATAGCGACTCAGACGTGTTATTTAGCGGTGGCGTATTGTATCAGCTAAATAACAGCACAGAATTATTTGCTAGTTACAGCGAGAATTTTTCCGCAATAAAAGACGGTGTACTTGAGCGAGATAGCTCAACACTTACAAACATAGAGCCAGAAACTGCCGACAACATCGACTTTGGTGTACGTTACCAAGCCGACAGATTAACCCTTACAGCAACGGCTTACAGTGTTAAGTTTGATAACCGCATTACCTTTATTGCCCCTGGTAGTGGCACAGACGGCATTGATTACACCATTGGTACAAATGGCTCGTACGTAAATGTAGGGGGTATTGACTCAAATGGGCTTGAGCTTGCAGCAAGCTATATGTTAACACCAAGCTGGAGCGTGTACTCGTCGTATACAAATAGCAGTTCTGAGTATTCGTCGGATGATCCAAATGCATACGATTCACAGGGTGTAATATTAAGAGATGGAAGTGGGAATGAGGTAGCACCGAGCTTTAGAAAAGGCGACAGCATAATAGATTCATCAGAGGATTTATTTGTGGTATCTACCGATTACTTTAGCGATGGCTTTCGTGTTGGTTTATCGGCTAAATACACCGGTGAGCGCTTAGGCGCATGGCAAGACGAAGACACTCGCACGCGCAATAAAGTAGACGGCTACACCGTACTTGATTTTAATGCAGGTTATTCAACTGACGTAGATGCCGGCCCGTTTAAAGCCATTGACGTATCGTTTGTTGTTTATAACGTTACTGACAAAAGTTACTTAGCAGGTGGTACTGGTAACGGCGCTACTTATTACATTGGTGCGCCTCGCACCGCTGCAGTTACATTTACCGCTGACTTTTAAATTAAAGCAAAGCCCATCACCGATGGGCTTTGATTGTTTAATGACTAACTTATTGATTTATTAGAACCAATTTTAGTGAATAACTACCCCTAATATTGAAAATATCTTACACTGGTTTTATCTCAAGCAAGGCCAGTGTTATATGCTAAATATTATTCAATCAAACCGGATGGAAGCCCTGCAAGCGCAGTTCCACCAGCTGTTAAAAATAAACCCATTGCAAAGCCCGTTCGACAAAGAAGTGGTGCTAGTGCAATCGCCGGGTATGTCGCAGTGGTTAAAAATAGGTTTGAGCGAAAACTTAGGTGTCGCAGCGCAGGTAGATTTTCCGCTGCCGTCGAGCTTTATTTGGCAGTTGTATCAGCAATTACTGCCAAATGTCCCTAAAGAGTCGGCATTTAATAAGCCCAACCTTGCTTGGAAACTGTTTGCAATTTTACCAACCTGCATTGATGAACCGCTTTATTTGCCGCTAAAAACCTATTTAGAGGGCGATATTGACGGGCAAAAAACCTTTGCGCTATGCGAAAAAATAGCCGATGTGTACGACCAATATTTAATGTACCGACCGCACTGGATAGCCACATGGGATAGCGGCAAAGATGAGCTTGATGACGTAGATGTAGCCATTGCCCCATGGCAACCTGATTTATGGCGACGCATTGTAAAGCTAAGCCAAGAACTTGGGCAAAGCCAATTTCATCGCGCTAACATGCAAGGGCAATTACTTGCAGCACTTGAGACCATGGACAATAGCTTACTGCCACAACGCATTAGTTTATTTGGTATATCGGCGATTGCCAGCTCCCAGCTTGAGGTGTTTGAAGCACTGAGTAAAAAAACAGAGGTTATATTATTCTTTTTTAACCCAAGTGAGCACTACTGGGGCGATATCATAGATGAAAAAACAGCAGCTAAAATAAGCGCTAAATACGCCAAAATGCCGCTGGTGGAAGCGCAACAAAAAAAACAAACCAATCCAGATGAAGAATACTACTTTATTGGTAATCCGTTGTTATCGTCGTGGGGTAAATTAGGCCGCGACTATTTTGAACAACTTGTACAGTTAGATGCCCGTTGGATTGATGGTTTTATTGATGTGTTTGACGACACCTTACTAGGGCAAGTACAAAGCGAGATTTATCAGCTTGCGTTTAAGGGGGAGTCTCTTACCGATAACAAAGAGTGGTTTATAAACGACGAAGGTAAGTTACCAATCAGCGCAACCGACACCAGCATTACGCTCAGCGATTGCCATACACCGCTCAGAGAAGTTGAGCGTTTGCACGACTACTTACTTAACTTATTTAATCAAAACCCAGCGCTTACCCCCAAAGACATAATTGTCATGATGCCCGATGTAGGCACTTACAGCCCTTATATTGAAGCTGTATTTGGCGGGGCACAAGGCAGCCGCTTCATTCCTTACGCATTGGCCGATTTAGCCATAGAGCAAGAAAAGCCTGTCCTTAGTTCATTTGCGAGTTTAGCTAACTTACCGTTTTCGCGCTTTGGTGTATCGGATATTCTCGATTTATTACAAGTGACGCAAATAGCCGAAAAATTTGGGCTTGAAGCGCACGAATACGAGCAAATTCAATACTGGCTTGAACGTGTAGGCGTTAAATGGGGTATAAACGCAGCGCATAAAAGCAGCTTTGATTTACCCGCTATCGAGTTAAATACCTGGCAACATGGGCTCAACCGTTTACTGCTTGGTATTGCCATGCGCGACGAACAATGCCCGTTTAACGGTATTTACAGCGCTGATGAAGTAGAAGGCATGGCGCTTGATACACTTAACAAGCTCGTGCACTTTATTGATGTACTGCAAAGCTTTAAAGAGCTGCTAACGCCGGATGACACGCTCACTAATAAAGCACATATTTTAAGCGAGCTATTAAACGCTATATACGAAAGTGAAAGCGACGACAGCTGGGATTTATTAGTACTGCAAAACGTGCTCGAAGAGTTACAAAAACACCACGACAACGGCGATTACAGTAAAGCGGTTTCGCAGCGTATTGTTAGTTACTTAGTTAAACAAGGCATTCAAGAAAAAGGCGTAGGGCAGCGATTTTTGGTCGGGCAAGTCAATTTTTGTACGCTTATGCCCATGCGCGCCGTGCCATTTAAAGTGGTATGTATGCTGGGTTTAAACGATGCCGACTACCCGCGTAACGTACAGCCCATTGGTTTTGACTTAGTGCCTTATTCTAAAAAGCAAAAAGGTGACCGATCACGTAAATTAGATGACCGCTACTTATTTTTAGAAGCGCTACTGAGTGCCCGCGACAACCTATACATGAGTTACATTGGTCGCTCGTGTTTTGATAACCAACCGCGCATGCCATCAACCCTTGTAAGTGAGTTGTTAGAATATATTGGGCGTAGTTTTGTATTAAACGAAAAGAGTGAAAAAACGCTGCCCGCATGTCTAATTAATCAGCAGCATTTACAGCCCTTTAATAGCCATTACTATTTAGCCGATGAGCAAGCTAATACTGTGCTGAGTAACCACAGTTACAATCCAATTTGGCTGCCAAGTGAGTCAATTAAACCAGAGCCAGGTATTGCGCTTGATGTGACTGTGCCAGATCAGCTAGATCTCGATGTGTTTATTAGAAGTGTGTGCAGCGCACAAGAGAGCTTTTATCAACAAACACTAGGCTTACGCCTGCCACAATTTAATGAAGTAGCAAAAGACGAAGAACCCTTTAGCCTAGATGCACTGCGCCGTTACTTTTACCTTGATGAAATACTTAAAGCCAATATAAACGAGCAACCACTAAGTACCGAGCAAATACTGCAGCGAGGTGAGTTACCTCAAGCCAATGTAGGCAGTCTCATATTTGAGAGTATGGAGCACCGAGTTGACGCGCTTGCAGGGCAAGTAAAAGAGCACATTAAAGGCGGGAAAAGTGAGCCGATAGAAGTTTTACTTACTATTGAAGGCACTAAAATAGAGGGCTGGCTCAATCATGTGTATTTGCAAAAACAAGTGTTTTACCGCAGTGCGAGTATTAAAGCGAAAGATTTAATTAAAGGCTTTATTTATCACCTCGCAGCGCAAAGTATGGATCAACAAGTAGAAACATTGTTACTTGGGCTTGATAAGCAAATTACCTTTGCGCCAATTAATAAAGTAGATGCTGATGCATTGCTACTTGATTGGTTTGAGTTATACAAAGCGCTGCGCGCAGAGCCAGTGCCATTTTTTCCGGTAAGTGGTTATGAATACGTTAAAAGCGGCGGCGATATAACAAAAGCAATGAGCAAATTTAGCCCGCAATACATAGGGCGAGGCGAGGGCGAAAACCCGTATATTCGCTTAACGGTGCAATCGCTAAACGACTGCCAAGAAGAATTTATAAAATGGAGTGATAAATTGCTCACGCCTTTATTTGAACACGCAAAGGAGAGTGACCATGCAAGCGCTTAATCCTCTTACTATGCCGCTCATTGGTCAAAGTTTAATAGAAGCCAGTGCGGGTACTGGTAAAACTTATACCATTACGGGGCTGTATTTACGTTACTTACTAGGTATGCAAATAGAAGGTGAGTTAAGTACGCCGCTCAGTGTTGAGCAAATTTTGGTTGTAACCTTTACCGACGCCGCCACCCAAGAAATTAAAGACCGCGTACGCAGCCGAATTATTGCTGCGCGCGACGCATTGCTTGGGCAAGACCCAAACGACGAACTCATTGAAGGCGTAATTGCCAAAATTGATGATAAGCACCGCGCGTTTAATTTGCTCGATGCAGCTGCTAAATCAATGGACGAAGCCGCTATTTTTACTATTCATGGCTTTTGTCAGCGGATGCTAAAACAACATGCGTTTGAGTCGGGAGTGGCGTTTAATCTCGAATTTATTTTAGATGAGCGCGACATATTACTCGAAACCATTAAAGATTTTTGGCGTGCGTTTGTATACCCACTTAATAAAGAACGCACCGATGCTATTTTAGATGTATTTGCCGCACCAGAGTCTTTATTCGCTCAAGTGGCGAGCATTTTAAACAAAGCTAATGCGCACATTACGCCACAAATAAATTTAGATGATGTATGGAAAGCCCGTGACGAGTACATAACCCGTGTGCCTGCATTTAAAAAAGCGGTGTTAGAGCAAGAGTTTATAGGTGCTATTAAAGGCTCGGGTTTAAGCGGGTCTAAAACGCCAGCACGAAAAGGCAGCCTTAGTGCGCTTGAGGCATTTTGTTTAGGGGGTGATTTGTTTTTTGAATTTGGCACTAGCAAGTATTCGTTTGAAGTATGGAGTACAGAAAACTTAAGCGATGTAGCTAATTATAAAAAAAATCAGCCATTATTTGTGCATCCATTACTGAGTCAGTTTGACGAGCTTGCCGCACTTAATAACACCATAAACCAAGGGCTCAAAATAGCAGTTATACAACATGCAGCACGCTGGGTAAAAGCTGCAATAGTTAAGCGCAAGCAAGAGCAAAGCGTGATCACCCCAGATGACTTACTGACCAATTTACACAGTGCGCTTAATAACGAGCAAGGCGACGTACTGGCGCAAAAAATTGCGCAGTTGTTTCCGGTTGCCATGATTGATGAATTCCAAGATACCGATCCGATTCAGTACGGTATTTTTAGTAAAATTTATGGGCAACAAAATACCACGCTTGCCATGATAGGCGACCCTAAACAAGCTATTTATGGCTTTAGGGGCGCAGATATTTTTACGTATATCGGCGCAAAAGAAGCTGTACAGGCTGATCAGCAATTTACGCTGGGGACTAACTTTCGCTCAAGCACCGATATAGTAAATAGCGTTAATAGTTTATTTGGCAAACACGCTAACAGCTTTATTTATAACGACGCCATACCGTTTAACGCAGTAGCTGCTAAAGGCAAAAAAGCGGATGACTCTTTTTTAATTGATGGCAAACCCGCGACCGCATTCGAATTTAATGTATTTGTGGATGAAGCCGCAGACGAAAAAAACAAACCAACCAACAAAGGTGTAGGGCAAGCGCATTTAGCCACTTACTTTGCTAATAAAATAGTAACCTTGCTTGAAAAAGCAAAACAAGGGGATGCGTGTATTGGCAGTAACCCTGTAAGCGCTGCCGATATTTGTATATTAGTGCGCGACCGTGTTGAAGCGCAAATAATGAAAAAAGCGCTAGATGATGCCAAAATTTCCAGCGTGTATTTATCGCGCGAGAGCGTTTTTAGCCAAGAGCTTAGCCATCACCTACTTAACTTTTTAACAGCGCTGCATGGACAATATGATGAGTCATTGCTGCGCGGTGTTTTAGCTGGTCCGCTATTTTGTTTAAGTTATAACGAAATACATGCACTCGCTGATGATGAAAATAAATGGCAAGACTACTTAAACTTTTTTGCACAACTTAGCCACATTTGGAACAAGCAAGGCGCTATGGCAATGCTTGAGCGCTTAATGAGCCATAACCAACTTAGCGCTAAATGGCAAGGGTTAGGATATAACGTTGAGCGTTGGCTGACGGACTTTAGGCACTTGGGCGAAATACTTCAGCAAAAACAAATAGAGCTTGAAGGTACGCTGCGTTTACTGCGATGGTTTGCACAAAAGGTAAGCCAACAAGACGGTGAAACAGTACAAGTACGCCTAGAAAGTGACGCCAACTTAGTTAAAATTGTCACTATGCATGCCTCAAAAGGGCTTGAATATCCACTGGTATTTATGCCGTTTGCCAGTGGCTATCGCGAAACAAAAGAAGCGCTTTATCATAATAATGGCAAGCTAGTTTACGATTTAAGTAAAGACGAAGATGCCCTTCAAAAAGCAGAGCAAGAACGCCTAGCTGAAGATTTACGCCTGCTTTATGTAGCACTTACTCGCGCCGTACATTTTTGTGCGCTTGGTGTTTATAACATAGGGCAAGGACAAAGTAGCCGCTTGGCTATGCAAAGCAGTGCACTTGGGCATGTTTTATTTGCAGGGCTTGAACTTGCCAGTAGCCAAACATGGCGCACGCATTTAAGTGAGTTTTGCGACGCTAACAGCGCGATGAGCTATCAGCAGTTTACCTCACACACATTATTAGAGCAGGGAACACTTTGTTTTAATAACAGTGAAAGTGCGCAGCAAACGTTAAGTGTTAATAAAGTAACGGCAAATATTGAGCGTAACTGGCGAGCAACCAGCTTTAGTGCGTTGAGCTTTAAAAAGCACAGCGACCAATTAGCCCCAGGGCGAAGTGATGAAGATCACGAAAAAGACGAGTTTGCAGTGCAAGAGGACGAACTACCATCACCTTATAGTTTTCCTAAAGGGGCAAAGCCTGGTAGCTGTTTACACGAAATATTTGAACAAATAGATTTTACTAGCCCAATAGTTCACCCAACTAATACTGAGCAAAACTTATCTGAGGTAGTTAAGCGCAGCCTTGAAAAGTACCACATAGGTGAGCAATGGCGAGAAGTGGCTGAAAAATGGGTGCTTGATGTTCTTGCGTGTCCCCTAGATAACAGCCTTCTTTCATTGGGTGTGCTTACACCCAATGACTGCCTAGTCGAAATGGAATTTAATTTACCTCTTGAGAGCTTAAGTGCACCTAAGCTAAACGAAACGCTGGTGAAACATTTTGGCTTTACGCAAAGTAAGCTTGAATTTTCGCACGTAAAGGGCTTGTTAAAAGGCTTTGTCGATTTAATATTTTGCTACCAAGGCAAATATTATATTTTAGATTATAAGTCTAATTATTTAGGTAGCACGCCAGCTGATTACGAGAGCGACATGCTTGAGCAAGCGATGAGCAGTCATCAGTATCATTTACAGTATTTAATCTACACGGTAGCGCTGCATCGTTTATTAAAACAACGTATAGCTGATTACTCGGTAGAAACTCATTTAGGCGGCGTGTATTACACGTTTTTACGTGGGATGCCCGCAGGGCAAGGCGTGTACTTTAAAAAGCTAACTGTAGAGCAAGTGATTATTTTAGATGGCTTATTTAGCCAAGGAGCCATGCTATGAGCGATTTAAATGAGCAACCTGGCTTGTTTGACGATATAGACGAGACACTTAATAATGAAGCCGCAGAGCCTCTTACTTCAAAAAATGTAGCACAAGATGCCCCATTAGAGGACATTGTGTTAAATAATACGATTATCGAAGTCCCGTTACTTGAGTATTTATTAGCGCAAAATCGACTACGTGTGGTTGATGTTAAACTCGCAGAATTACTGTGTGCTAATGACATTGAGCAAACTCACAATGAGCTGTTTTATATTATTTTATTGCTGTGCTTATCGCAGCAAAGTCAGCATAGCTGCCTAACTTTAAATGAGGTTGATTGGAGTAATCCTTTTAACTTGCGCAAAAGCGACTTTAATAAACTCGATGGCAATGTACCCAGTACGCTAAGCCCGTTTAGTGATGACTTTAATGTACATACAGCGCTCAGTTATTTACAAAACCATGAAAGCGTGGGCGAAAATAAACCACTGCAACTGTTTAAAGAGCGACTTTATTTTGCGCGCCTTGCCGGTTATGAGCAAACACTCGCAGATAGATTACTAAGTATGAGCGAGCGAAAGCTCAATATTAATAATGAAATATTGGCAGAACTTTTAAATACCTATTTTCCTGCTGATTCTGCAATTGAAACTGATTGGCAAAAAGTGGCGTGTGCGATTGCTGCCACCAAAGGCTTTAGCGTGATCACGGGTGGTCCTGGCACAGGTAAAACTACCACAGTGACTAAGTTACTGGCTATTTTACAGTCACTTTATAAAACCGCGCCCCTTAGCATTAAGCTGGTGGCACCGACTGGTAAAGCCGCTGCACGTTTAAGTGAGTCTATTTTGGGCGCTAAAAATAAGCTCACAACGATTCCTGATGATATAAAAACGCTGATACCGCAAAGCGCTCAAACTATTCATCGCTTATTGGGCGTAAAACCGTTTACTAATAAATTCAGTCATAACAAAAGCAATCCGCTGCATTTAGATGTGCTGATTATTGACGAAGCCAGTATGGTTGATTTATCGCTGATGGCTAAATTAATAGAAGCATTGCCTACGCATGCGAGATTAATACTCCTAGGTGATAAAGATCAGCTTGCCTCGGTAGATACCGGCAGCGTAATGAGCGATTTATGCCAAGGTTTAACACTTGGGCAAACGCCACGCTACTCGCAAGCACGCTGTGATGAGCTAAATAGCTTATGTTTTAATAATGAACCTAAGCTCGTAGCGCAAAGTACGAGTGAATTTAAACTCGCAGATTGCGTTGCCTTTTTACAGCACAGTTATCGATTTGATGCACAAAGCGGCATTGGCCAACTCGCACTTGCGGTAAACACAAATAACACCGGTATTTTAAATTACGTTGAGCAAGAAAGTATTGAAGGGCGTTTTAACGATGTAATTTTAGATTACGACTTTGTAGCAAAACCAATTGAAAAGCTTGTTAAAAGTGCAGCAAGTCATTATGCAAAATACCTTAACTTAATTGCCCAAGGTGCAGATGTTGCACAGGTGCATGCTGCTTTTGCTAGTTATCAGCTTTTAGCTGCGGTACGAGAGGGCGATTACGGCGTGCATAGCTTAAATCAGCGAATAGAGCGCGTATTGCAACAGCAAGGTTTAATAACAGTTAGCCCTAATACTCATCATTATACAGGTATGCCCATTATGGTGAGCCAAAACGATTACCAGCTTAAGTTATTTAACGGCGATATTGGTATTTTAATGCCCGATGAAAGTAATCAGCTCAAAGCCATATTTATTGATGAGCAAGGTAATCAACGAGCATTTTCGCCAGCACGACTCCCTGCACACGATAAAGTATACGTAATGACTATTCATAAGTCACAAGGTTCAGAGTTTAGTTACACCGCTATGGTACTGCCACCGCTAAAACAAGCGCGCATGGGTATTAACAGGCAATTAGTGTATACGGGAATAACCCGCGCTAAAAATAAGTTTGAGCTGGTGGCTGACAAAAAAGTACTGCAACTAGCAATGAATAAAAGCGTATCAAGAGCATCTGGTTTATATGAAAGGTTACAATTTTAAGCTTAATTTGAATTTTTTATTAATAATTTAGCTTCAAACTGCTTGTTATTTATCGCGTTATTATAAATGTCTTCTATACTAAAGTTAATTTTATATTGAATGTGTTCGGGCGTGTTGATCTTTGGTGGGTGAATTTGCAGTAGTGTGTTTGGTTTTTAGTCAAGGCAGAGCCTATGTAGTGTGGTATTCCCCATAAATAGGCGATAACGTAGTATAAATACCAAACATACGCTGCCCTTTGGGTTCTTTCTAGGGACGATTAACTCTTTGTTGCCTACATGGATGTAGGTAAGGGGCGTGAGCAGGACGCGGAAGCTTTGCTCGGTTTTACTTATTCTTACATGGATGTAAGCCATTAGAATAACGCAGGAGCAGTTATCGAGCCCACTAGGTTACAAACCTCGCGCCGTGGTTTAATCGTCCCTAGATTGAACAAATTTCAATCCACAAAGGTCAACACGCCCTAGTAAGGATATTAATGTTTTTTTCTAAAAATAAGCAAAATGAAATAGCCTCTTTAAAAGCAGAACTCTATCCGTTACAACAAGTGTGGGAAGGGCTTTACCGAGAGATGTTAGTACTGAACATTCTCTATGATGGCAGAATTTCGCACGCCAATGATAGGTTTTTAGAAAACTTAGGCTACAACGAAGACGATCTTACTAATAACTCTTTTGATGATTTTATTACTGAGTCATCTCGTCAATCTTCAGAATTTAAAAGCCTACAGCAAGCTATAAAAAAAGAAGGACATTGGGGCGGTGCATTACAAATTGCGCGCGGTGATGGTAAAGCTGAATGGTTACGTTTAATAGTACATCCTGTAAAAGGGGAGCAAGATCAGTTGCTCTATTTTTCTATATTCGGGAGTGTGCTTACAAAAACAATTACGGCTTCCCGCGAGCAAAGCGACACTATCAAAGCGATATATCGCTCTATGGCAGTAATTGAATTTGATTTAGAAGGCCATGTTTTAAAAGCAAATGAGCAGTTTTTATCAGCAATGGGTTATCAAGAAAGTGAATTAATAGGAAAACACCATCGCACATTTTGTGAAGCTTCAGAGTATAATTCCCAAGAGTATCAACAGTTTTGGACTAAATTAAGAGAAGGACAGTTTATAGCGGAGCGCTTTAAGCGTGTTGATAAATACGGCAATGTTGTATGGTTAGAAGCGTCATATAACCCAATCTCAAATGACGTGAATGAGCTTTATAAAGTAATGAAGTTTGCAACAGTTATTACAGAGCAAGTAAATCAAGAAATTGCGATATCTAAGGCTGCCGAAATTGCTTATAGCACCTCAACCCAAACTGATAAAAAAGCAGAGCAAGGCGCGAGCGTTATACAAGATACAGTTGCAGTAATGACCGAGCTGGCTATTAACATGGAGCAAGCTGCAAGTGAAATTTCAGCGCTTGATCAGCAGTCGCAACAAATATCGAGTATTGTACAAAGTATTAGTAGTATTGCAGAGCAAACCAATTTATTAGCACTAAATGCCGCAATTGAAGCGGCTAGAGCTGGCGAGCAAGGGCGAGGCTTTGCTGTGGTTGCAGACGAGGTTCGATTGCTTGCATCTCGTACATCAAAAGCAACAGAAGAAATAGTAGAAGTAGTACAGCGTAACCAATCACAAACCCAAAATACGGTGGCTGTAATAGAAAAAGGTAAAGAAAAAGCAGAGCAAGGTTTAGCACTATCTAAAGAGTCGGGTGATGTGATGCAGGAAATTCAGCAAGGCGCACAAGAAGTTGTAAATGCGATTGGGCAATTTACCAGTGAACTCAAAGCTAACGGCTAGATTAGTTACGTCCTTATTCTAAAGCGGGCACCTTTACCGGTACCCGCTCAACCTAACCCCCCTCAATATTACTCTCGAAACATCCCTGATAATTTTAAATTTAACAACTATTCTTTATTAACCCATTAAATAACAAGTAATAAGTTTCTTCATCCCTATAAATGATAATAAATTGTTGCATTTTTGTTCTTTGTTCCTAATACTGATGAACGCCAAGGCTGACAAGCCCTAGTATGAATACCTTAAATGATAATAAAATATTACGTACACAACATTAAGGAATTGTATGAACAACACTAAGCGCACACACACATTAATTAAACCAAGTCACCTAATTGGTGCTGGGCTTGCTATGCTAATGAGCTTTTCTGCTGCGAGTAAAGACTACAAAATTATATTAATTCACGGGTTACAAACTTCGCAAATAACCAATAAGTCGGGTAGTGATGTAATTAATGACGGTGAAACATATTGGCAATCGTACTGGAATAATCGTGCAGATGAGCGAATTGATTGGCCTGCTTATGAGCGAATTGAAGATAAAATTGCTACCGATTGGGTGTGGCCAAAGTTAAAGCAAATTTCACGCTCTAATTTATGCAGTGATGGCTGTGTATTTGTAACACATTCAACAGGCGACTTAGTTGCACGCCATATTATTGATAACCAAGAAAACTGGTTAGAAAACGCAGGCTTACAGCCGCTTAATATTGTTGCGACGTTTGATTTAGCAGGCGCGGGTGGTGGAAGTGAGCTTGCAGATGTAGCAGTTAGTGCTTTAACTGGCGCATCATGGAACTTTGCGGTCGATGCAGCACTCAAATGGTGGCTAGGGAGCGATGTAACCGAAGCTGTTGGTGTATTACACGATTTAAAAGTGAATAATGCCCGTAAAATATCGCCATTTCCTGATGCACGTACACCTCGTTTACGCTTTGTGGCAGATGGTAATGCGTATTTAGGCTTAACAGGTGGATTTTTAAAAGGTAATGATGATTCGGTTGTAGCATCGCACTCTTCATGTGGTGCAAGTTCGGCTGGCTCGTTTGGAAGTTGTAGCAGCAGTATTGATACAGATGGCCATTTAAAATCGCAAGGTGATGCTGTTAGTAGCTTTATGCCAAATCATTATCCAATGATGATGAGTGACAGTTATAGCCATAACGAAATACATAACGCGCAGCGTAAAGGTAATGTCACAATAGCCATGAATAACGTAAATGTTGAAGGTAATAACGTAGGGTTTAATACGTTTGATAAAACTACAGGTAGTTGGTTTTGGAAAAAACAATATCGTTATATTAGGGATTCAAATAATTTAAGTGCATCAGCACTTATTTATAATGTGATTCCATAACATAGAAGGCGTGTAGTTAAAAACTATACGCCTTATAAAAGATTGAAATATAAAAATGAAAAAATTTTATGTCGTTGCTTTAATTATTAGCACTATTTTATTCTCGCTATGGTTTACTGGTAAAAATGATGCTCATAAAGTTGCTGAGCCAATAAAACCACAGATTAAACACAGCGCGAACGCACCTGACTTATCGCCTGTAAAAGTGATCCCTATAGATGTGCCTAAAGCTAAAAAACCACAATCAAAAAAGCAAATTGCGTTTAATGAAGACCTAACAAAAGCAGCGCAGCAAGTGGTGATGCAATACGAAAGTGCACTTAAGTTTCCTCCTTATTCCCAACCTTTGAGTCCTTTAGATGAAGATCGATTAAAGCCAAATCAATTTTATCCTGTGTCGAGCCCCATAGGTGAAAGCGGCGATGCTTTAACGGTAAGTCTTAAACAATATCGTTTTGTATACCCAGAAGAAATAACAATAAAGGTAAGCGCTCAAGGGCTTGGTAAAGTGGTCGTTGAACTTGCAAATACTGATACAAAGGAAGTATTTAATACCCATACGGGCAATGCGCGTGAAGGTGAGGCAATTATTACATTTAAAGAAGATGAAGATTACCCTCGTAGTTTGCAAGTGTATGTGCAGGGCGATGTTGACGGCAAAAAAGTACCCGTAGTTGCGCAAATTCAATATATGCCGCCAAGTGCTACTTTGACAGGTTTTGAAATTGCTTATGCTCAAAATGAAAACATGATTATGCCAGCTAATTTAACGGTGATAAAAAGTGGTTTGTATCGTGTTAGGGCGAATTTATATAGTGGTGATACACCACTTGCTCATTTGGTATCTAAGGAAAGCTTAACACAAGGGAGCCAAACCGTAGACTTAAAAGCTCATTGGTCAGTATTACCTAAGGGCGTTAACGATATGCGCTTAAGTGACTTTGTAATAGAAAGAATGTCGCCAAGCCCAGGTGAGCGTAACAGCTTTGGGAATAGTGAAATAAGCCATTTTGATATAAACGATTTCTCGTACGACAGTTTACAGCAGTTGCCGTATCAGACTAATGCACAAGAAAAGTTAAGTTTAGAGTTTTTACAAGGCCTAGCTGAGAGTTAAAAAGACAACGTAAGGCTGAATTGGTAAATTCAAGGGGGTTGTACATAAATACAACCCCCCTTAAATTTGTTAGCCTAGATATGTTAGCTTAGATTTATAGTAACTACACTTGGCGCTTCTTGTTCATCAAGCTCATTTGTAACAGGCACTTTAGGAATGTCTGGCTTATCAAGAGCTATATCGCCACCATCAATGACTTCACCGGTTTGTAAGTTTTTAAAATCAAACAAATCAGCATCGGCTAAGTGTGAAGGCACGACGTTTTGCATTGCTGTAAAAATACTCTCAATACGGCCTGGGTGCTCAGCATCCCATTTAGCGAGCATTGCTTTTGTATGTTTACGCTGTAGGTTTTCTTGCGAACCACATAGGTTACACGGAATAATTGGATAACCTTGTGCAAATGCGTATTGGCTTATATCGCTTTCTTTGCAGTATGCAAGTGGGCGAATAACCATATGCTCGCCGTTATCACTCATTAATTTAGCCGGCATACTTTTTAGTTTTCCACCGTAAAACATATTTAAAAACAACGTTTCAATCATGTCGTCACGATGGTGGCCAAGGGCTATTTTAGTTGCGCCTAACTCATTTGCTGTGCGGTATAAAATACCACGACGCAGTCGTGAGCAAAGTGAACAGGTTGTTTTACCTTCAGGAATAATGTCAGTAACAATGCTGTAGGTATCTTCTTCTACAATTTTGTATTCTACATTTAATTTATCAAGATACTGGGGTAAAACGTGCTCAGGAAACCCTGGTTGTTTTTGATCTAGGTTTACAACAACGAGATCAAACTTTATAGGTGCTACACGTTTTAAATGTTGAAGCATTTCAAGCATTGTGTAGCTGTCTTTGCCACCTGATAAACACACCATTATACGGTCACCTTCTTCAATCATATTGAAGTCCATAACGGCTTGACCAGTTTGGCGACGTAAACGCTTTTGTAGCTTATTTAAGTTAAATTGAGCTTTAGCTTGATCTGAGTGTGACAATTACGCCCCCTAGTAAAACAATACAGCAAAGTTATTTGCTAAAAATAAAGGGGCGTATTATACCCAAACCACCTGAATATGCGAGTTTAGGATGTAATTAAACACGGTATTTTTAGCAAGTAATATCCAGTTTGTTACTTGCTAAATTTTTAATTAATCTAGTTTCTTTGCCATCGGGCTTACGTAACCATCGGGCTTGAGTGCCAGTACATCGCAGTCAAGGCTATCAATTACATGCTCTGCTGTATTACCTACTAAAGCGGCACTTAAGCCTGTACGACCAACGGTACCAATAACAACTAATTCGCTATTTAACCGCTTAGCTACATCAGGGATTACATCCTCTGGTAGGCCTTCTTCAATAAAACATTGCTCTTGGCTTAAATTAAACTCAGCAGCAAGTGCATTGGTTGATTCAATGTGGTGTTTTTTAACTGATTCGTTATAAAGTCCAGGGTTAAACTCAGGAATTTCAATTGCTATATTTATGGGCGTTGCAGGATAAGCATTAACTAAATTAAGTTTTGCGTTGGCAAGTTCACATAAAAATTGTGCGTCTTTAATTACCCGTTTATTAAGTGCTACATGTTCTTCGTTTTCACTAACCGCATTCACAGCAGCTAAAATATTACCGTTTTCTGGCCATGCCATTTCTTTAACAAACAACACCGGGGCAGGGCATTTTCGTACTAAATGCCAGTCGGTAGGGGTGAAAATAACGGATTTAAGTGCACCATGTTGATGTGTGCCTTTAATTACTAAATCGTACTTTTGATCAATTACAGTATCGATTATGGCTTCATAAGGACGGTTATGCCAAACCACTTGGGTTTCAATATTTATATCTTTGTAAGGGGAAACTAAATCGTTTAGCCATAGCTGGCGATCTTTTAGTACGGCATCACGCATTGCTTCGCGTTCATCACCAGATAGCATCGTTGTCATTTCATAAGAGAAGTCGTAAACCGTCATAAAGGCGGTAATACTTGCGCCAGATTTTTTGGCTAAGTCTATTGAACGTGATAAACCGTGTTGATCGTCTTTGGTAGGGTCAATAACCGCAATAATGCGTTTAATAGTGTTCATATGCTACTCCATTTGCCTAACGGGTGTACAATTAGTGTAACGCAAATATAAAACAGTTAAAGGGGTAGCATATAAATTGTTGTTCTAAATCAAACTATTTAATTTAGCGAGGCTTAACGATTGCTGCCGTTTTAGCTAAGGCATCGTTATCTAAAATAGTAATAAATTTACCTTCTACTTTAATTAAGTGCGCTTTTTGAAAACGGCTTAATAAACGGCTAATGGTCTCTACGGTAAGGCCTAAGTAGTTACCTATTTCACCGCGAGTCATGGTAAATCTAAATTCTTTACGCGAAAAACCACGTTCACCAAAACGCTCTGATAAGTTATAAATAAAACTAGCTAAGCGTTCTTCTGCTGATTTTTTATTAAGTAATAACAGCATTTCTTGATCGTATGTAATTTCGCTGCTCATCAAGCGCATTATTTGTTGACGAAGTTTTGGTAATTTACCAGCAAGTTCGTCAAGGGTATCAAATGGAATTTCGCATACCATTGACGTTTCGAGTGCTTGCGAAAAACTCTGGTGCGCCATTTTGCTTATTGCGTCAAAGCCTACTAAGTCACCCGCTAAATGAAACCCGGTTATTTGCTCATCACCTTGCTCTGATAATGTGTACGATTTAAATGAGCCAGAACGTACAGCATAAATAGCCTGTAAAGGCGCGCCTGATTCAAATAGATAATCGCCTTTATGGAGTGGTTTTTTTCGCTCAATAATTTCGTCTAGCTTATCCATTTCTTGGCCATTGAGTGAAAATGGCAAGCACAATTGACTAATACTGCAGTTATTACAGCTAATAGCACAATTACTTTTAGCGCGACTTTGAGAGAAATCCATAATTTAATCCGTTTAAATTTTTATACACACGACTGCAAAATAACCATAAAAGGTTAATACTGCGAATAGGTTATTGTATCAGCTTGTCAGTTGCAATTATCAATAAGTAGATACCATACCAGATTGTAACATTGCCCAATCCAATTCGGGTCCAAGGGTGGTTAATAATACTATTTAGTTTTTGTGCGGTAACGCCTAACGTGATCATTGCGGGAAAAGTACCCAAAGCAAAACAAAGCATCACTAAAGCACCGTCTAGGGCACTTGGGCTAGTCATCGCCCATGTAAGTGCTGAGTAAACAAGTCCACATGGAAGCCATCCCCACAAAGCACCGTAACCTAGAGCTTTAAAAGGCGAGTTAATAGGCATTAAGTATTTATTTAGCTTAACAATGTGTTGCCACACTAAGGTTTTACCTATTTTCTCTAACCATTGCAACGTAGGACCCAAGCGCATTATATACACGCCGACTAGGAGCATAAAAATAGCTGCAATGAATGAAAGTGCTAAAGAAAAAGATGTGTTTTGCCTAGCAAATTGGCTGCTAATACCAGCAACAAGTGCACCTGCTGCCATGTAGCTCAGTGCACGCCCGGTATTATAGGCAAATGAATAGGTGAATGTTTTGCGTTTATCACTTGCCAGTTGTAATGAGCTTGCAATACCGCCGCACATGGCAATGCAATGACCGCTACCTATTAGCCCCATTAAAAATGCGCTGGTGTAAAGAGGATCAATCATTACTTTTGTTATGTTGCTCTTTGTCATCTTCAAACAAAATACTATGACCTTGCTTATTTAAATCAGAAAACTGCTCACTCTTTACGGCCCAAAAGAAAACGCCTATAGCAATAATGACAAACAAAATGGCAATGGGGATCAAAATGTAAATTATGCTCATAACTTTAATAGCCTTAGTGAATTACTAATCACAATAATTGAGCTGGCAGACATGCCAATAACAGCCATCCACGGAGCAACTAAGCCCAGTGCTGCCAATGGTAATATGGACGCATTATACAATAAAGACAGCGCAAGGTTTTGCTTAATAATACGTCTGGTTTGTTTTGCCACATTGAGTAAATGATCAATTGACGCTAAATCGCTATTAAGGAGCACTACATCGGCGCTATTTTTTGATATGTCAGCACCGGTTTCCATTGCAATGGATAAATGCGCACTGGCAAATACAGGGCTGTCGTTTACGCCATCGCCGACCATTGCTACAACTTCGTTTTGTGACGCCCATTGTTCAACGGCTGTTTGTTTATCTTGTGGCGAACACCCAGATTGCACACTTTCAAGGTTGAGTTGTTTAGCTACTTTTTGCCCTGCATCTGATGCGTCACCGGTTAACATATGGCACGTTAAATTTTGCGATTGAAGTGAGTCTATAAGCTTTTTAGCATCGTTTTTTACTTTATCAATAAAGTAAAAACGTGCAACAACCTGCTTATTTATATACAAGCTTGCTTGTGCATTTGATTTTTTGCTATTAAACCAACCACTTTTACCAATTGCATAATGATTAGTTGCATCTTGTGCGCTAATTCCCAGACCTGGATGCACTTCAACGTTATTAAGATTGTGGTGAGCAGGAGTAATTTCATCAAATGCGCTGGCTATAGGGTGTTCAGAATAACGCTCTAACATAGCTGCTATATCTAGCACTTGCGCTTTTGTGTATTGCTTATCGAGTATATCTACTTCATCAAGGCTAAATTTACCTTGGGTGAGTGTGCCTGTTTTATCAAACGCAAATAACGTAATTTGTGAGAGTGTTTCGAGCACATGCGCTTGTTTTATTAATACGCCTTTACGGGTCAAGGTTGCAACCGCGCATGTAAGTGCGGTTGGTATGGCTAAACTCAGGGCACATGGGCAGGTAGCAACTAAAACCGAAATGGTGATCCAAAATGCGTGTTCAGGGTCAATTTGGTACCAGCCAATAGCTGTAAGTGAAGCAAATATAAGCAGGCACGCTATAAACCATTGCGCAACTTTATCTGTAATTTCAACCAGTTTAGGGCGTTTAGTTAATGCGTTGTGTTGCAAGCGGATAATTTGATTTAAAAGGGTATTTTGGCCAATTTTATTGATTTTTATTTCAATAACACCGTCGTGGTTAACGCAACCGGCGTAGACATTGTGACCGATAAATTTTGTAACGGGTTGGTGTTCGCCCGTCATCATTGATTCATCAACCGTAGTTTTACCCCTAATAAGCTCGCCGTCGGCAGGGATTGTTTCACCCGCTTTAATGAGTACTACGTCATGAAGTTTTAGTTTTTTGGCTGCAATTATAAGTTCTTCACCACTGTCGTTAATGGTGCGGGCTGTTAATGGCAATAATTTTTGTAAGTTGGCAGTAAATTCGCTCGCTTTTAAACGCGCTCTAAATTCAAGATACTTACCTAATAAAAGTAAAAAGGTAAACATGCACACAGATTCAAAATATACTTCGCCGACTTGCATAAATGTGGCGTAACAACTTGCGCCAAACGCACCAAAAATAGCCAGCGATACGGGTAAGTCCATATTGAGCTGTTTTGCTTTTAAGCCATTTATGGCGTTGGTTAAAAAAGGCAGTGCGCTATATAAAATAACCGGAGAGGCAAGTACTAAGCTGATCCATCTAAAATACTGCTCAAAATTACTATCCATGCCTGAAAACATGCCAAAGTACATGGCAAACGCAAACATCATAACTTGCATGGTCATTAAGCCTGCAACACCTAAGCGGCGAATATAGGCTTTGGCAGTTTGTTGCTTTTGTTGAGCTTCAATATCTGATTGAAATGGGTAGGCTTTATAACCAATTTTGGCTAAGGAAGTAATAATTTCACTCAATGGGGTGCTGGTTTTATCCCATTGGATCATCGCGCGGTTGGTGGAAGTATTTACATCAACCCGTTTTACAGTATTTAAGTTTAAGAGTTGTTTTTCGATAAGCCATGCACACGCTGCGCAGGTTATACCTTCAACACTCAACAATACCTCTGAGATATTATCGTTAGTAGCTATAAATTCGTCTTGAATGTCTTCGTTGTCATAACTTTTTATAAATGCGAGTTGCTCAGGTACCAGTTGCTCAACCTTGCCTGCGCGAACAGTTCGGTATTTATAATAATCAGTCATACCTTGTTCAACAATATTTTGCGCAACTGCTTGGCAGCCAATGCAACACATTGGCTGGGCTATATCGTCAATTATAACGTTTGCGCTAAATCCGTTTGGCACACTTTCAAGGCAATGAAAGCAAGAGTGAGACATAGTGATGATTACTTATAGTTAGGAGTAACTAAAACGGTTTCAGCCGTCGGTAGAACAATGTTTTCTTTTAGTTTCCAGCTGCCATCAATTGGCTCAATAAATACAGAATATGCACCTGGCGTATACTTATCAAGTAATGCAGTAAATTCTTGATTGGCATTAGGTGTAAGTGTGGCCTCAAAGTCATGCGCTTTAATAGTACGGTGGTAAAACGAAAGTTTTAAAACATGTACGTTGCTACTGTCACCTTTTGTAAACTTAAAGCTTACACGCTCGTTGGTTACATTTAATTCGCCATGTAAGTAAAGTGCTTTTGCTTTTTCAAACTTAGTCAGTTCTAAGTTTATTGCTTTGCCTTTTTTGTAGTAGTCGTCAACAACCATATCTGGGCCGTTACCTATTGCCGTAATAAATAAGCTAATACAGCCAATAATGGCAACTAACGGAAAAAAGATTAAAAACCAAGGCCAAAAATTTTTATACCACGGAGTAGGTTGCATAGTGTCTCTAAAATTAGTTTAGGAAGCGTTATTTTATAGGAATTATACGTAAAAGACTAAAAAAAAGCCTCCGACTGGAGGCTTTTTTGATCTGGATTAATCTATTGAATTAAATAAATTAATTTATAAACATTTTATTAACCGCGTGCTTATTTATCTTGCGATAAACTGTAAACGTAGGCTGTTAATAAGTGAATTTTATCTTCACCTAAAATGTCTTTCCAAGCAGGCATTACACCAGCACGGCCATGGTTAAGCGTTTCTTCAACAGCACGTTGAGAACCACCGTATAACCAAATGTTATCAGTCAGGTTAGGCGCGCCAAATGGTAGGTTATGTGCAACCGACCCTTTACCGTCAGCACCGTGACATGCGGCACACATAGCAAACTTAGCTTTACCTGCGGCTGCATCTTTTTGGTTAACAGTACGACCAGAAAGGCTCAACACATGTGCTGTCATTTCTTTAACGCCTTGCTCACCAAGAGCATCGCCCCAAGCTGGCATTGCAGCTATACGACCATTAAGCAGTGTTTCTCTAATTTTGTCTGGTGTACCGCCATATAACCAATCTTTATCAGTTAGGTTAGGGAAGCCTGTTCCACCACGTGCATCAGAGCCGTGACATTGCGCACAGTTTTGTGAGAATAAACGCTGACCAATTTCGATGGCTAATTGACCATCTGTTTGTTCATGTTTGTCACCATTTTCAAGAGCAACTTGCTGCGCTGCGTCACCTTCAAACTTAGAATTAACTAAATCTAAAACCGGCACTTGTGCAAGTCGATTAAAAATAGGACCAAAGCGTTCTTCTGCAGCTTCATACTCTTTATCAAGTTTAACAAAGCGACCTTCTGCTTTTGCATCTGCAACTGCTTTTTTAGATTCAGCTAAAGACGTAATACCTTGATTAGAGCTAGTCCATTTACCTAAACCTTCCCAGTTGCCTAAACCTGGGTAAGCTGCAAGATAATATACTGACCAAATAAAAGTTGCGAAAAACATGTAAGTCCACCATTTTGGTAGTGGATTATTTAGCTCTTCAATGCCGTCAAATTCATGTCCACAGCTTTCACCTTCTTTTACGCCAGCATAGTTTTTTAAGTTCCAAACTAATAGGCCAAAGATGATGCATAAGCATGCAAGGGTTAATACAATAACCCAAATACTCCAAAAGCTAGTCATTTTTCAGACTCCTTTTCCTCGTTAGAGAGTGTGTTGTTATGTTTTTTTTCATCTTCGAAAATGGCATTAGCAGCGCTATCAAAACGATTTTTGCTACGCTTGCTGTATGCCCATACAACAATCACAATAAACAATACTAAAATTACCAGAGTCAAAATGCCTCTGTATGTTCCGTAATCCATAATAATTTACTTCAAGTGGGTACCAAGTTGCTGTAAATACGCGATTAGAGCTTGGATTTCTGTTGCGCCTTCGCCGTTATTCATAGCGTTAACTTTTTCAACATCAGCTTTAAGTTCTTCGTCGCTGCCATAACCTAGGCCCGGGTGTTTAGGGTTTTCTGGGTTAATAGCAAAAGTATCACGGAAAATTTGTAGTTTTTTCAGAGTCAGGCTTGTATCTACCTTATCCTCTGCTAACCAAGGAAAACCTGGCATATTCGACTCAGGAACCACAGCACGTGGGTCAACTAAGTGAGCATAATGCCAGTCGTCCGAGTAACGTTTACCAACGCGAGCAAGATCAGGACCAGTACGTTTAGAACCCCATTGGAAAGGGTGATCCCATACTGATTCGCCTGCTACAGAGTAGTGACCGTAACGCTCAACTTCATCACGAAAAGGGCGGATCATTTGTGAGTGACAGTTATAACAACCTTCACGTACATATATGTCACGGCCTTCCATTTCTAAAGCATTAAGAGGGCGTAGGCCTTCTACTGGTTTAGTTGTGTCGTCTTGGAACATTAGCGGAGTAATTTCAACTAATGCACCAAAGCTGATAGCAAAAACAGTCAGAATAGCCATAAGGCCAACGTTCTTTTCTACTATTTCATGTTTGTTTTGTGAATTTTTATTGCTCATCATCTCACTCCGTTATGCTAATTGTGCTTGCGCGTCTAACTTCAGAGATTCTTTCTCAGCTGAAATTGTACGGAAAACGTTATAAGCCATAACTAACATGCCTGTTACGATGAATACACCGCCTACAAAACGCATAATGTAGAAAGGATGCGATGCTTCTAAAGACTGCACAAAGCTGTACATTAATGTACCGTCGGCATTTACCGCACGCCACATTAGACCTTGCATTACACCAGAGATCCACATTGCAACAATGTATAAAACAACACCTACAGTGTGTAACCAGAAGTGGGTGTTAACCAATTTAACGCTATACATACGACCTTGCGCAAATAACGCAGGAATTAAGTGGTAAATAGCACCAATTGAAATCATAGCAACCCAACCTAGTGCACCTGAGTGTACGTGGCCGATTGTCCAATCTGTGTAGTGAGATAACGCATTTACAGATTTAATTGCCATCATAGGGCCTTCGAACGTAGACATACCGTAGAAAGACAATGAAACAACTAAGAAGCGTAGTACTGGATCAGTACGTAGTTTATGCCATGCGCCTGATAGGGTCATAATACCGTTAATCATACCACCCCAAGACGGTACGAATAGGATAATAGACATAACCATACCTAAACTTTGCGTCCAATCAGGAAGCGCAGTGTAGTGAAGGTGGTGAGGACCAGCCCAAATATATAATGAAATTAATGCCCAAAAGTGAACTACCGATAAACGGTATGAGTAAACTGGGCGACCTGCTTGTTTTGGTACAAAGTAATACATCATACCCAAGAAACCTGCAGTTAATAGGAAACCTACAGCGTTATGACCGTACCACCACTGAACCATAGCATCTACTGCGCCTGCGTAGATTGAGTATGATTTAGTTAACGACACAGGCACTGCCATGCTGTTTACAATGTGTAGTACTGCAACAGTAATAATAAAACCAGCATAGAACCAGTTAGCAACATAAATGTGCGACACTTTACGCTTGATTAAAGTACCAAAGAATACAATAGCGTAAACAATCCAAACCACAGCGATTAAAATATCGATTGGCCATTCAAGTTCTGCGTATTCTTTTGAGCTAGTAATACCAAGTGGTAATGTAATTACTGCTAATACAATAACTAGCTGCCAGCCCCAAAATGAAAAGGCGGCGAGTTTGTCTGAGAAAAGACGCGTTTGACAAGTACGTTGTACGACGTAATAAGACGTCGCAAACAGTGCACTAGTACCAAATGCGAAAATTACTGCGTTCGTGTGTAACGGACGTAGTCGAGAGTAAGTTAACCATGGTGTATCAAAGTTAAGTGCTGGCCAAGCTAATTGGGCAGCAATCAGAACCCCAATACTCATGCCAACGATGCCCCAAATCACTGTCATAATAGCGAATTGGCGTACAACCTTATAGTTATACTCAGTTTGTGATGCTACTGTTTGGCTCATTTTCTGGCTTCCGCTGCAATAAATGCGTTTAGAAATGAATTACCCACTATTAAAAGTGGGGCCTACTATTTTTCTCAAGCGTGTTACCTAAAACTTTCAATACATGAAAACTTCAGAAAAAAAACTTGAGAAACCCTTATTTTTTGCGGGTGAAATGATAAATTTTTTGGCCTAAAAAAGATAGGTCAATTACATAAAATTATGACATCAATCAAACTTTGTGAGCTTGTTGTTTATTTTTTGATACAGTTTGTGCCTAATTTGGCCTAATAGTAACACTCGCACTTGTTATTTACAGTCACGATTATTAGTATTTGCTTTTCTTTAGTGCGAAATTGTTATGCTTATATATAGGTTAAGTTTATTCACTGTGGTGTTTTTTTTATTAACAGCGTGTGATTTTTCTAAAAATACAGATGAAAAATTTCTTAAGAATGCCCAGTGCGAAGCCAATTTGCCTTGTACTTTTTCAAATGATGTTAAAGTATGGTTAAGCGAGAAAACCCTTTCCCCCGAAACCCCATTTACTATCTTTAGTGACTTACCTGCAAACGTTACAATTGAAGATGCCAAGCTTAAAGCCATCACTATGTACATGGGGTACATTCCCCAAAATTTTAAAAAAAATAATGATCTTTGGCAAAGTAATACTATGGTTGGTATTTGTTCAGAGCAAAATATGCTTTGGAATTTAGAACTAACCGTTAAAGATAATGCCACCTCTGTAATACAAACACTCAATTACTCTTTTTACGTAACGTATTAAAGTCGCGACTACAAGCTCTTGTATACAGCTTACATTTTTGATGTGAGTTCGTTTTCTTATACATACGATTATTTGAGTGACAAGATCAATAAAATTACCTTTTTAGGTTTTAATACTGACAAAACTTCAATAGTGAATAAGTGCTCTCTAAAAGTTCAACTTTAATTACGACTGAATAAAAAATCTAATCAAAAAACCTTCCAAAGGGGCTAAATAAGACTGTTTAAGCACCAAGTATGCATAAATATGGTTATTAATTAACATTTAGTTTTGCGGTTTTAATAATTTGCTGTGATTAAGTTGTTAATTTGTCTGTTTTTGGTACGTAGCTCAGTTAATTACATTTGATTACAAAGTGAATCACTTTGGTTTCAGGTGTGTTTCTAATGTTTCCCTGTTTTCTCAAGGCATTGTTTTTAAAGTGTATTTATTAATTAACACTGAAACATAATGTAACCTATGTACCTACTATAGTTATTCCATTTTATTTCTTGATATAAATTGAGCTGTCGTTAAGTTTTCGTTCAGTTAAAGGCGCCTAAGTTGCCCACCTGACTCACTATTCTAATAAAAAGTGAGCATTACCAATAAAGGTAAATTTCCAACAAGTAGGGTTCTTTCATGAAAAAATCAACTCTTGGTTTAGCTGTAATCGCAGCATTTCCAATGTTCTCAAGTGTGCAAGTTCTTGCTGCTGAAGACTCAGCACAAGCAATCGAAAAAATTCAAGTAACGGGTTCTCGCATTAAGCGCGCAGATATGGAAACCGCTAGCCCAGTTACTATTATCGGTGCTGATGATATTGCTGCTTCAGGCGCAGTATCAGTAGATTCTGTACTACAAAAAATGACCGCTACAGGCGGCGCAATGACAAACCCAGGTATCAATAATGGTTCTGGTGGTAATGCATCAATTGATTTACGTGGTTTAGGTTCACAACGTACTTTAGTACTTGTAAACGGCCGCCGTATGATCAACTCAGGTACAGGCGCAGCTTCTACAGTTGATTTAAATACTATCCCAGTATCTATGATCAAGCATATTGAAGTACTTAAAGATGGCGCATCTGCTGTTTATGGTACTGATGCTGTTGCGGGTGTTGTAAATATTATCTTAAAAGATAACTTTGAAGGCCTAGACCTTAATGTTAAATCAGCAATCACTACTGAAGGTGACGCAGATGAAACGTCTTTTGATATTACAATGGGTGG
Source organism: Pseudoalteromonas sp. SR44-2 (assembly GCF_014163745.1). NCBI lineage: Bacteria > Pseudomonadati > Pseudomonadota > Gammaproteobacteria > Alteromonadales > Pseudoalteromonadaceae > Pseudoalteromonas > Pseudoalteromonas sp. SR44-2. Next base: position 41,401 of record NZ_JACJDW010000021.1, read on the forward strand.
TAACTTCGGTCGTGGTAACGTTGTAATCGGTTTGCAGTACACAGACCGTGGCGATGCTTCTCAGGCTGATCGTAGCTTTTCTGATTGTCCATTAACTGAAGATGGCGATGGCAGTGCTCCGTACTGTTCTGGTTCTTCTTATACTCCTAATGGCCATGTTTGGTCAGGTGATGAATCTTTACAAGGTCAAGCTGATAATGGTTGGCACGACTTTGGTACTAGTGATGCTTACAACTATTCGCAATCTAGCTACTTATACACGCCAATGCGTCGTTTAAACCTTACAGGTATTGGTAGTTTTGATTTAACTGATGACACGCGTTTATACTCTGAATTTACATACTCAAAACGTTGGTCAGAGCAGCAATTAGCACCTCAACCAGTATGGTTCGACTTTGACTACGCTGAGTGGATGGGTGATTCTTTAATCGACCAAAATATTAATTACGGTGATGAAGTTTCTTACGGCCGTCGTATGGTTGACACTGGTACACGTGATTCATCTCAAGTAGTTGATACAGTTCGTTCTGTTATCGGTGCTGCAGGTTATTTAGATAACGGTTTAGAGTGGGATACATCAGTAATTTTTGGTCGTAATGACTCAGTAGATCGCTTAAGCAACCTTCACAATATGGGTTCAATTCAAAGCGAAATTGAAGCTGGTAACTTTAACCCACTTTCACAAGCTTCATGGTCAAGCAGTAGCTTTAGTGATTATGTTTACACTGAGCAAAACTCAGGCGGCAGTCAATTATTTATGATTACAGCTGCGCTTTCTGGTGAGTTAATGGAAGTACCTGCGGGCTTTGTAGGTTTTGCTGCAGGTCTTGAACGCCGTGAAGAAAAAGCGTGGTACACACCAGATTCGATCACTTCACAAGGTCTTGCAAATGATCCACGCGTTGATGCAACAAGCGGTCGTTTTGATGTAAACGAAGCATACCTTGAGCTGGCTATTCCTTTAGTTGCAGATGCTTATCTTGCACAAAATGTAGAATTAAGCGCTGCGATCCGTGCTTTTGATTACAGCACATTTGGTTCTGATGAAACGTGGAAACTTGGTTTAACTTGGCGTGTAAACGACGAATTAATGCTTCGTGGTGTTCGTTCTACAGCTTTCCGTGCTCCTACAGTTGCTGAGCTATACTCAGGTGATTCTCCATCTTATGAGCAAGTTAGCTTCACCGGTGCACAAGATCAGGCTGAAGTAACCGTTGGTGGTAATGACCAATTAACACCTGAATTAGCTGATACAGTTACCGTTGGTGTAGTTTACGAACCAGAATGGTTCGAAGGTTTCTCAATGACGTTAGATTACTACGACATTGAAATCGAAAACGCTATTGCTACAGTAAACAACCAATACATTGTTGATTCATGTCTTGCAACAGATGGCTCTTTAGCGAATCAATCAACAGCACTTTGTAGTTCAGCAAATATCGATTTTAACCAAAGCACAGGTCGTATCGCGTTTAATAACCAACTACAAAATGTAGGTTATGAGCAAACAAAAGGTTATGACTTAAACTTAAATTACAAATTTGATTTAGCTGGCCTTGCTTGGAATACGTCATTAGATGTTACTTACCTTGACGAGTACACTGTTGATGTTATTGAATCAAGCATTGATTACGCTGGTTTAATTACTTCTGGTATAGGTGGTTATGCTGACGTAAAAGCAAACTTTGAGCTAGATGTTAAAGGTGATGCTTGGTCTGCTAACTACAAAGCACGTTACATTGCAGGAATGGATAGCTACAGCTGTTTAGGTAAAGAATCTACATGTTATGCACCAACAACACCATCTGTTGTTTACCATGATGTGAGCGGTTCTTACTTTATTAGTGACATGGTTTCGTTAACTGCAGGTGTAAATAACTTATTCGATAAGCAACCACCATACTACTCAGGTAACAACGATTCTAATACTGACCCGTACACATATGATGTACTTGGCCGTCGTGTATTTGCTGGTGTAAACGTTAAATTTTAACTAGCACATTAATCTTATTAAGGCTCAGTATTTACTGAGCCTTTTTTATTGAACAAAATAAAGGAGACAAGTACACTAAAACGATATCTTAGAAGGAGAACTGATTGTTAAAACAAGATGAAAACTTATCTTTTGTCATTGAACCAGAACTAACTCCTCGTTCTGAACAGCGCATAGATCTGTATTTTTCTATCCCTAATGAAATGGGGATTAATCCGCAAACACTTACCGAAGAATCTTACTTTAATAACCACTTTAAATCACACCTAGCGTATAACGCTAACAATATACATTTGCCTTTAGTGAGAAGCCGTTTTGTTAGTAAAAACAAAGGTGAGCAACAAGATTACCGGCAAAATCTTAATTTATTTTGTTATCAAGTACGTTTAGCCCTTGATGCCGATATAAAAGACGCGTTAAAAATTGATGAGGCAGAAGATTTTTATAAACGTGCTAACGAGGTATATGAGCAAAGCGAAGGGCTTTTAAAAAAGCTGCGTCGCTACACACCAGATGACGAAAAACTACTGCCATTTTTTACCAATGCTGATAACTATTTAAGTTGGCATGTTGAGCAATCTTTTTTAAAGCTTTTAGATGAAGGCCCACGTAGTAGCGATTATGCAAAAGAGCGTAACGATTTACTGCAGTTTTGTAAAAGCGAAAATACGTATCGAGCAGAGAAAAGCTACAACTCTGAAACAACCATGCAAGACGCAAATCGAATAACAAATAAAATGCGCTTGTTACAACGCTTAATTGAGCACGGCGTAATATTACAGCGTCAAACGCGGTTTCTTAACAGCTACCTTAAGCGATTAGTTAAAGGCACTGTTACAGCCGTTATCATGGCATTTGTGATGGTTGTAATACTCAATGCTCGCTCAACGTTTACTGAAGTCACCGCGACGCTTATTTTAATTTTAGGGGTTATTTACGGGCTACGTGAAATATTTAAAGAGGATATTACACGTATGATTTGGCGAGCCATTGTACAAGGGCGACCTAAGTGGCGATTTAGTTTTAAAAATAGTATTACCAAAGACAAAGTAGCGAGTCAGCTAATTTGGCTCGAATACATGCGCTTTAAGAAAATACCTAAAGAAGTGAAATCTATTTTTTCAAAACGTCGTCAACAAAATAAACAAGCTGCGCAGTGGTTACACTTTGCAAGTGAGACACGTGTTAGTGCGAAAGAATTTTTGCCCGGCTACGATACACTACAGCACACGCTACAATTTAATCTTGCACCATTTGCACGTTATTTAAAACGTGGTGAAGGGAAGCTATATCATTTAGACAGTAATAAAATTTCTAAGCAGGCTGTAGAAAGGCGTTATCAATTAAACATGGTACTTGTTCTAACTGAGGAAGATAAAACACTTTATCAACGCTATAAAATAACGTTAAATCGCAGTAAAATCGTTAATATTGAGCTTATCTACTCCAAAAAATGAGTTTAATTAATTTTAAAAGGGGCTGATACAATCAGCCCCTAATATTTGGTCACTTTATTTATTAGCCAAGCCATGTTTGCTATACAAAGTTACTTTGTCCGATACTAGCGTGATCTCGATATTTTTTGCTTCATCGCCCCATACGCAGTTAGTATGTAGTGTTTTTTCAACACAGTTATCAGCACTGCCTAAAATAGTTTCAACTTCAGTCTTATCCATGCCTACTTTAATTTTTTCATAATTTTCAAGACTTACCTTAGAACAAGCCGCAAGGCTTAATGTAGCTGCGATGATAAGGAGTTTTTTCATTGTTATATCCTACTTAATATTAATGTTTGAATTTTCTGATCTGGACAATCATGCCCATTCGTGGATGGTCAAAGTAATGTACTTCACCACTAATTACACGTCTAAACTGAGAGAAACGGGCTGACTCTATATCGCCGTTTTCTAGCTTTTGGCTAATATCAAAATTAGCTGTTATGTATAAATAATGTCGTAAATGTATTTTAAATAAACCGTCTAGTTCCCATTCTGCTTTTGATTGATCTGGGTCGTTAAATAGCGCCGGTTGTGAATTCAATAAACTTACAAAATCAGGGTTTGAATAGCTAGGTGTTACATTGGGTTCATTTTTAAGATGCTTACCCGCTATTAAATGCATGCTTGGGGCGCGTGACTTGCTTGCGCCTTCAAAGCGCCAGCCAGTATGTAGAATAGGTGTTAAGCCTTTGCGGTCTAGTTGCCTATATTGCGCTTTAAATTGCAGCTGTTGCGGCGCTAATAAATAGGTTTGCTGCATATCATCTTTAGCGGGTGCTAAAGGCGTTACAGGTAGCTCATCGTAGCTTTGTAGGTAGTTAATACTGTTGTCACATACACCCGATTGCGGGTTTGAATTAACTAATGAATCAGTAAAAGTGCGTTTTTGAAAACGCTCATCGCCATCTATGCAGGCCTGCATTGCTTGTTCAGTGTAAAGAGGGGTCAGTAAGTCTAGCGTATTTTTATCTTCAATAGCTTTGTGCTTAAGGCTAAAGTCTTCTTGTAAATACGGGGCAGGGCGCTGTTTAAATACAAGCACCTCAACCTCAAACCAGCGTTCTGCAAATGCAGTGCTGCTAAATAAGCAGCATAAAACAATAAGCGATTTTTTTAGCAACATTAATGGCTAACCTTTTTTTCGAAATCTGCAATCATTGCAGTGACCATTTTTAAGCGTTCGCGGGCATTTGCCTCACTAATTGCAAAGCGCAGTTTATTTGCGCCATCCATTTTGTACACCTTAGGCGCACTTTGTATCAAGCCAATGATGAAGCTAGGGTTAACCTTGGTATCTTGGCTAAACTCAAAGTAACCACCTTTTGGGTTTGCCTCAATTTTAGTTATACCTAAACTACTAGCTTTCATTTTTAATAATTGTAGGCTAAATAGGTTTTTAGCAGCATCAGGTAGTAAACCAAAGCGGTCTATTAGTTCCACCTGTAGTTCATCTATATCATCAAGGTTAGCACAACTTGCAATTCGCTTATACATACCCAAGCGTGCATTAACATCGTGTATGTAGTCATCAGGTAGTAATGCAGCTAGCTTTAAATCTACTTCGGTTTGTTTTTGAAGTAGGTTTTCAAGCGTTGGCTCTTTACCCTCGCGCAGCGCATTTACGGCTTGTTCGAGCATTTCCATATACAAACTAAAGCCGATGGTTTGCATTTGGCCTGATTGATCATCGCCAAGTAGCTCACCCGCACCACGAATTTCTAAGTCGTGTGTAGCGAGGGCAAAACCTGCACCTAAGTCCTCTAATGATTCAATTGCTTGTAAGCGTTTACTCGCATCTTTAGAAAGGGCTTTAGGGTCACCTGTTAGTAAATAGGCATACGCTTGATGGTGGCTTCGACCAACTCGTCCACGTAATTGGTGTAACTGGGCAAGGCCGAGTTTATCTGCTCTGTCCATGATAATGGTGTTAGCCGTAGGCACATCAATACCGGTTTCGATAATCGTGGTACATACCAGTACGTTGTATTTTTGATGATAAAAGTCAGTCATTATCTGCTCAAGCTCTTGCTCGCGCATTTGGCCATGGGCTGTAGTCACACTAGCTTCAGGTACCCATTCACTAATTTCTTGTGCAACACGCTCAATAGTTTCTACGTTGTTATGTAAAAAGTAAACTTGGCCACCGCGTTTAATTTCTCGCAGTACTGCTTCGCGTACAAGTTCTACATCGCGTTGGCGTACAAAGGTTTTTACCGCTAAACGTTTCGCCGGTGGCGTTGCGATTATCGATAAATCGCGCATGCCGCTCATGGCCATGTTGAGTGTACGAGGTATTGGCGTTGCAGTCAGTGTGAGTATGTCTACATCGGCGCGCAGTGCTTTAATTTTCTCTTTTTGGCGAACACCAAAGCGATGTTCTTCATCAACAATGAGCAAGCCTAAATCGTTAAATTTAATGTCTTGTTGAATAAGTTTATGCGTGCCAATAACTATATCGAGCTTACCGTTGGCCATTTTTTCAAGTGTGTCTTTTTGCTCTTTAGTGGAGTTAAAGCGCGAAAGCACACCTACTTCAATAGGAAAATCAGCAAAACGGTCTTTAAAGTTTTCATAGTGTTGTTGAGCCAGCAGGGTAGTTGGTACTAAAATGGCTACCTGTTTATCATCGTTAACTGCTACAAAAGCAGCGCGCATGGCCACTTCTGTTTTACCAAAGCCTACGTCACCACACACTAAGCGATCCATGGCTTGTTTTGATTGCATATCACCTAATACGGCTTCTATGGCGTTACGCTGATCGTCAGTTTCTTCAAACGGAAAGCTATCGCTAAATTGACGATATGCGGGGGCATCTAGAGTAAATTTATTACCAGGCTTTGCTTGGCGCTGAGCATAAATGTCGAGTAATTCAGCGGCGACATCGCGAACTTTTTCAGCCGCACGTTTTTTTGCTTTTTCCCATGCATCTGAGCCAAGCTTATGCAGTGGGGCGCTGGCTTCTTCACCACCAGAGTAACGACTAAGCATATGCAATGCAGACACTGGCACGTATAATTTAGCTTCACTTGCGTAAGTAATTGTCACAAACTCTGTAACTACACCTGCAGCATCAATGGTTTGCAAACCTTGATAACGGCCAACACCGTGATCGAGATGCACGACAGGTTGACCTTCTTTAAGTTCGGCTAAGTTACGGATTAGTGCATCTTGGCTGGCTTCGTACTTGTGCTTGCGGCGTCTGCGCTGAGATACTTTTATACCAAGCAGTTCTTGCTCGGTAATAATAGAAAGGCTTGGTTTAGTGCCAAGTACGACACTTTGCTCGAGCGGACTTACTATTAAGCCTACGTCACTTGCACTTTTTATAAATTGTTCGAGTGTTTCAAATTCTTTAAATTTTAAACCGCTTGGCTTTAAAATGCTCAGCAATGATTCGCGACGACCGTCCGATTCAACACTGAGTAATATGCGGCCTTTTTTCTTTTTTTGCTCTGCTACATAATTTATAAACGCGCCATAAGGTTCATGCTGTTTATGATCAATTCGAATGGCTGGCAACTCGCTAACGCTTAAGTTTTTATTACCCGCTTTAGTGCCAAGCTTTGCAAGGGATAATCTAATACGTGCAAAATTGCCTAAATTAGAAAACAGCTCTTCAATTGGCTGATAAAGCGCATTAGGTTCAAGTAATGGACGAAGTGGGTCAACTCTGCGGTTTTCATAGCGTACATTTACATCGTGCCAAAAGTTATCTGCCGCGTGCTCTAAATCACCCAGCTGCATAACGGTTGTTGTATCTGGCAGGTAGTCAAAAATAGTCGCGAGCTTTTCAAAAAACAACGGCATGTAGTATTCAATACCTGCAGGCCAGTTACCTTTGCTTACTTGCATGTATACTGAATCTTGCTGCGAGCTTGCGCCAAACTTTTCACGGTAGCTTATTCTAAAACGTTCAATATCAGCGTCGTTAGTAGGAAATTCATGCGCTGGAAGTAGCTCAATTTTATCTACTTTTTCATCAGAGCGCTGTGTTTCTACATCAAATAAGCGAATGCTATCGAGTTCGTCATCAAAAAAGTCGAGTCTAAATGGGTGTGGGCTACCCATTGGGTATAAGTCAACGATAGAGCCGCGTATAGCGTATTCGCCGTGCTCCATTACTTGTTGAACATTTAAATAACCAGCTTGCTCTAAGTTGTCACGAAAGTTATGTGTGTCTAGTTTGTCGCCTACTTTAAAGTTTATTGTTGAACCGTAAATAAATGAGGCCGGGGCTGTGCGCAACATTAAAGTAGATACAGGAACAATTAACACACTTTGTTGTTCTTTTTTTAAGGTGTTTAAAGTGGCCAAACGGGCTGAAATAATATCTTGATGGGGAGAAAAATGATCGTATGGCAGAGTTTCCCAATCAGGAAATACCATGACTGGGTTATCGGGTAATAAATATTCTAATTCTGTTTCAAGGCGCAGTGCACTTGGTGTATCAGGCGTAACAATTAAGACTAAGTTATCTTGTTGTTTAACGCCTTCAGCAATAGCAATACTTAAACCACTTCCGCTTAGCTGGCCCCATTGAATTTTATCTTTATGAGATTTTACCCAAGGCAAGGCTGCCCATTGCTCAAACGCCATTTATTACTCCATTTATAGTTGGCTCTTAGCAAGTAAGAGCCATCTTGAGTTAAGGTTACTTAGTCTCGGTATATTTTTGTTAGGTCTTTATAGTGATCAATTCTTCGGTCACGTAAGAAAGGCCAGATACGTCTTACGTTTTCTGAGCGTTTTTGATCAATTTCTACTACTAAAATTTGCTCATCAGTATTATTCGCCTCTGCTAATAGTTCACCTTGTGGGCCTGCAATGAACGAATTTCCCCAAAATGAAATACCATCGCTTTGCCCGCTTGGGTCACTTTCATGGCCAACGCGGTTACAGCTAATTACCGGTACGCCATTGGCAACAGCATGGGCACGCTGGCTAATAACCCACGCATCTTTTTGACGAGTTTGCTCAGCAATGTCGTCGTTAGGATCCCAACCGATAGCGGTTGGGTAAATTAATACCTCAGCGCCAGCCATTGCCATTAAACGTGCAGCTTCAGGAAACCATTGATCCCAACATACTAGCACGCCTAATTTACCCACCGAGGTTTGAATAGGCTCAAAACCGATATCACCTGGGGTAAAGTAAAATTTTTCGTAAAAACCTGGATCATCAGGAATATGCATTTTGCGGTATTTACCTGCAATACTGCCGTCTTGCTCTAATACAACTGCAGTATTGTGATAAAGGCCCGTAGCGCGCTTTTCAAATAAAGACGCGACAATAACAATGCTTAGCTCTTTAGCAAGCTCACCTAAGGCATTACTGCTAGGGCCTGGAATGGTTTCGGCTAAATCAAATACGTCAACATTTTCGGTTTGGCAAAAATAGAGGCTTCGGTGTAGCTCTTGGAGTACAACCAGTTTTGCACCTTTTTGAGCGGCTTCACGAATGGCACTCATTGATTTTGCCATATTGTCCTGAGCGTTATCGGTATTGCTTTGTTGCACTAACGCAACGGTTAATTTTGCAGGGCTTGTCATTGTGCTGCTCCAGCTAAAAATCCACGAGGTAATTGCATTGTAATACAGTGCAGGCTGCCAAATTGTTCAATAATTGGTTGGCAATTTACGCCAATAATAGTGTGTTGTGGGTATGCTTTTTGAACTTGCGCAAGAGCACGCTCATCATTGGCATCATTATACGTTGGCACAAGCACAGCATTATTAATAATTAAGTAGTTAGCGTAGGTAGCCGGTAAGCGTGTTTGCTCATCGTCATAAGCGGCTTTTGGCCACGGTAACTCAATTAAGTTATATGGGGTGTTATCGGCAGTTTTAAAGGTTTTTAGTTGTTTTTCCATCGCATCAAGTGCGCTAAAGTGCTCATCAGTTTTATCGTCACACTGCACATATACAAGGGTATTATTTGGAGCAAAACGCACTAAAGTATCAATGTGGCTGTCGGTGTCATCGCCCGCTAAATAGCCATGTTCAACCCATAAAAAACTCGTCGCGCCTAAGTGCTCTTTTAAAAGTGCTTCAATATCATTTGGGTTTAAATCAGGGTTACGGTTTTTATTAAGCAAACATTCGCTGGTTGTTAGCAACACACCGTGCTCGTTTATTTCAATACCGCCACCTTCAAGTACCATATCGAGCGCTTGATATTGGTTGTTTGTACTACTTAGCTCTTTTACCAAAGTGCGATTAATTTGATTGTCTAATGCGCTTTCAAACTTATTGCCCCAACCATTAAAAGTAAAATCATATACTTTTAATTGCTTTGGTGAATCAATAGCGGCGCAAGTAAGCGGACCATGATCGCGCGCCCATGTATCGTTAGTAGGCGTTATTACAAAATGAACACGATTAAGAGAGACGTTAGCACTATTTAGTAATGCTGTAATATGCACTTTTAAGGCACTGTTATGCGCCACAATAACAAGCTGTTGCTGCGTTGTTATGTGTTTAGCAAGTTCAATATATACAGGTTCTACACGCGCTAAGTTGTCGGCCCAATCGGTGTCTTTGTGAGGCCATGTAAGCATAACAGCGTCTTGCTCGGCCCATTCTGGTAAAAGTCTAAAGTTCATGAATTCTATATACTAATTAAGATGGCGCTAGTTTAGCATTTTACATAAAGATGTCAGCTAATTATCACTGTTTAGGTCGCCTTGGTTTTGATCAAGTTCTTGACGTTTTTTAAGTTGGCGGGTTTGAGCATGTAAACTCGCTCTAACAATAAGTTCTTGGTCAGTAGTTCTAATTGCGGTAAAGAGCATAGTGTATTGGTAGTGTTCGCTATCTTGTTTTTCTACTGCTACAACTTCGGTGTAACAATAAACCGCAGAGGCCTCGTGGTGCAAAAATAGTTTGGTTCTAAATGCTTGGCCAATTGAGTGTACTTCAGGTGATGTAAAACGAATACCGCCACCGCCGTAGCTATCACATTGTATTGCGTTATCTTGGGCTTGTTCTGAGGCCAAAATATGGCTCATTATTAAATCTATTTTACGTGACTGCGCTTGTAAAAATGTAGCTAGCTCTTGTGCTATATCGCCTAAGTTACGCAGTGGGCGTAACGAGCTTTGCTCAAGCTCACTTACTTCATTTGCTAATCTAAATAGTGGGGGAATGTCGTCTTCAAGCTCAAGCTGCGATTTAGGAACTTGTCCGGTTGATACGGGGAATAAATTTACTCTTATACTTTCATTAATTTGAAAGTACTGCTCAAACTCACCTAATCTTTCACTATTCATTATGTTCTCCACCACGTATTTATTTAATAGTAGCGTTGTGAGTACTAAATTGCTAGCAGATAAAATAACGCATAGCGGGCTAAATGCTTTGTTTACATTCAATTTTTAACATACTAATTATGAAAATAAATACACTAAGACATATTTAGGGTTAGTTATAAAAAAGCGGCCAATGTCATCCTAACATTGGCCGCTTGGGTATTGATTCATCAGCGTGTACTTATTTAAGTAGAGCGGCTAATTCATGTAAATCTTTCACAACGTGATCTGGTTTTTTAGCTAGTGGGTAAAGTGCCTTACCTGGGCGTGCTATAAAAGTGGTTTGTAAGCCAGCTTCTTTTGCACCAGCAACATCCCAACCATGGGCTGCAACCATCATTGCTTCATTTGGTGCTACGTTTAGCTTTTTAAGTACCCACTCATACGCACGTAAGTCTGGTTTGTAAATTTTTATATCTTCAATGCTGTAACGCGCATCAAAGTAAGACATTAAACCAGCGCTTTCAAACTGTGCCTTTACACCTTTGTTTGAAGAATTTGTAAGGCTTACTAACTTATAGCCCTGTGCTTTGAGTTTTGCCAGTCCTTCTTTAACATCGCTGTGTGGAGGAAGCGTTAAAAGAGGCGTAACGATAGCTGTTTTAGCTTGTTCACTTGTAATATTAATGTTGTTGTTTTGAGCAACCATAAGGAGTGACGCCACACCGATTTGCCCAAAGTCGTGATAACTACCGCTTACAGTACCTACTAATGAATGGTGCAGCATAGTCGAAAACCACAGTGGTAATAAATCTTCACGTCCGCCTAGCGCTTTACCAATAGAGGTACGCATTGACGTTAAATCAAGTAGGGTTTCGTTTACATCAAAAATAAGCACTTTAGGTTTTGCTTGTTCTTTTGTTTCATCAGCGACTGCATAACCAGATACAAGGCTTGTGCCCACAAGTAGCGAAAGAGTAAGTGTTTTTAACGATTTTAAAATAGACATTAATTATTCTCCGATTCAAGTGCTGTCATAACATCAATAGGTTCTGCGCGTAGGGTGTAATCTTCGCTTAAAAATGCGTATGTGATAACACCTTCTTGGTTTATCACATAGGTGGCCGGTAGCGGTAATTTAAAGCTTTTATCGCCGTAGTAGTGTTCAAAATCAATACCAAATTGTGTGTATAACGCTTGAATACGCTCATCAAGTGTAAACAATAAACCAAATTGCTCAGCTACTTTATTGCTCATATCGCAAAGCACGTCAAATTCAAGGTCGTTTTTTTGTGCAGTTGAGAGAGTTTCATCAGGTAGTTGTGGTGATATTGCGATTAACTGAGCACTTTGAGTTTTAAATTGTGGTAAGTAGTCGTTAAGTGCTTTTAGTTCTAAATTACAATATGGGCACCAGCCACCACGGTAAAAGCTAATGATTACCGGGCCTTTTTTTAATAAATCTGCAAGCTCAATGTTTTCGCCGTTATGGTTGGCTAAGCTAAAGATTTCTACTTTTTGACCAATTTGCAATGCATTATCTTTAATATGCTGTGCAATTAGCTCTTCGTTTGTAGTGTTCATTAGTGCCAAAACGTCAGCCGGTAATTTGGCATCTTTTTGTACGTTATAGGCATCTATTTGCGCTTTTAAACTCATGATTGAACCTCAATAATTAGACTATTTGCAATTATAGTGTTTTAGATATTTAAATAAACATTGCAATACTGAAAGCTTCATTCGAAAATATTAAACATTGAAAAGTGCACAATGGCATCTTTATGTATAATTTAAGCGACCTAGAAACATTTATAGCTGTAGTTGAAAATAAGGGCGTGCTTGCTGCTGCCCGCGAGCAGCGTTTATCGCCTGCAACGGTGAGCCATCGCTTAAGTAAACTAGAGCGTGAGCTTGCTACAGTACTTGTTTTCAGAGATAGCAGGCGAGTACGGTTATCTCCCGCAGGTGAAATATTTTATACGCGTGTGGGGGCTATAATAGAAGCCCTTCACGATGCTGAACATAGTATTGGCGCGCGCAGCTCATCGGTGAGTGGTTTACTACGCGTGACCATGCCGCCTTGGGTTTTTTCAAAATACGTAATGCCTAAACTCAATGAGTTTGAGCAAGCTTACCCTGAACTAAAGCTTGATTTTTTAATAACGGATCATTTTGTAAATGTGGTTGATGATGCGCAAGATGTTGCAATTAGGGTGGGAAAATTAAATGACTCAGGATTACTTTCTCGTAAAATCGTAAACAATAGTCGCATACTGTGTGCAGCCCCTAGCTATATAGAAAAGTACGGTATGCCTGAAAATTTAACGCAATTGAGTGAGCATTATTGGGTTTGCCTGCCGTGGCAACGCCAGTTAAAGCTTTTTGACGAACAAAAAAAAATACATACTTTTAATGCTAAAACTCGTTTTACTATTTCAAACTCCGATAATATGACACAAGCTGCTATTGCAGGTCATGGTATTGCTATTAAGTCAAAAATAGCGATTAATGAAGATCTTAAAAACGGTATTTTGGTTGAAGTTATGCCTGGGGTAATGGCACAAAATGATGCACCGGTTTGGTTTTTACGTCCGCAAAATAGTTTAACAACCCGCAAAACCGATGTATTTTATGATTTTATGAAATCACTATTTTTGAGCTGCGAATAAGCGTTTAAATGAGCGTTTTACTCCAGTTAAAAACAAATAACCAGTAAGCTCTGCAAGCAAGGCAACAATTATGGCTGCAACAATGGCGGCTATAATAGAGTCTTTTTTCAAAATGATTTGACCTTCAAAGCGTTGCCATACTTGTTGCTTTATATCGCTCATGCCACTGATCATAGTAAATATATACGGAGATTTCTCAAACCTATTTACGGCTATCTGTAAATCTTGCTGCCGCTCGTAAAGAGTACTGATATTACTTGCCCCTTTGTTCACAATTTCATCATCAATATTTTGATAGTGTTTTATTAGCTTATTTAAATCATTATTGAAATACTTAGCTGCATCGCTTTTAAAAGGCGCAACGGCATTATTAGCTTCAATTAACTGGGCTGATAATGCTTGGCCAAAGTCACTTACAAATGCAGGTATTTGCACTCCAAGTAGTAAACCGAATGCAAAGAAACTAAGTCGTATATAATCTAAAAGTTTACTCATTTATCTTCCTATGCATTTAAATAACCCAGAATTAACATTTGAGCTTGTTTTTATGTCAAAAACTCGTAATCTATTGGGGCGTGTTAACCTTTGAGGATTGAACCCAAAGGGCAGCGCATGTATGGTATTTATGCTGCGTTATCACCTATTTATGGGGAATAACCACACTACATAGGCTCTGCCTTGCCTAAATATCAAACGTACTGCTGCAAATTCAACCACGAAAGGCCAACACGCCCTAATAATAAAAATAACAACAGGTGGATGTTAAGGATGACGAAAAAAGTAAAGTTCACGTCAACATTTGTTGATATTTCTAAACAGCTCAAACGTTTTGTATCGCGCATTGTTCAACCCGACGATGTAGAAGATATTGTGCAAGAAACTTTTGTAAAAAGCTATGAAGCTGATTTAAAACAAGACATCCAGTTTACCCGCAGTTATATGCTAAAAACAGCAAAACATCTAGCACTCAACCATATAGCTAAGTGGGACAATAAATTTAATGATTCGTTAGAAGATGATAACGAATTGCCCGTATTACTCAAATCAATGAAGCTCGAAGACGAATACACATCTAAAGAGCGTTTTTTACTTTTTTGTAGAGCTACTGAGCAACTAAGCTCATCGATTCGTAAATGCTTTATATTAAAAAAAGTTTACGGTATGAGCCAAAAAGAGATAGCAGACCAAATGCAGTTAAGCCAAAGCACTGTTGAAAAACACATTGCCAAAGGATTGTTACAAACCATGTTGTACATGCGTGAACATGAGCAAAGCCCTCAAACGAACCCTAAAGCTCAGGCACATCCTATATCAGTTAAGAGGGTCGCAGAATGAGTAATGTTCATCAATTTAATTCAAAAGATTTAATCTTAGAAAAGTCATGTGATTGGATAAGCGCGATTGATCGTGGTTTAACTGATGATGAAAAAGAGCAATTTAAATTATGGATGATGCAAAGCACCGCACATCAAGAGTCTATATACGAGCTTGCTCAGCTTTGGGATGAGCTTTCAGTATTAAACGAATTAAGTCATTTATTTCCTCAGCGCAACAATACTAAAACATCAAAAAACAAGTGGATGTTTTCTTACTCAATTGCAGCGAGTTTGTTTGCAGCGTTAATGGTATGCAGCTACTTATTAATTAACTTAGAAAATGGCTACAACCAAGAGCTTGCAAAAGTTAATTACACTAAAATTTACAAAACAAAAGTAGGCGAGCAAGCAACGTATGTGTTGCCAGATGGCACCATAGTGCAGCTTAATACTAATAGCTTACTAGAAGTTGCTTATAGCAAAGGTCGCAGGCAGTTATTACTTAGTCGTGGAGAAGGGCGCTTTAATGTAGCAAAAGATGCCACGCGTCCATTTAGTGTTATGGCCGGTGATAAAAGTTTTACCGCGTTAGGCACGGTATTTAATGTACAACGCAATACTTCATCAGATTTAGAACTGGTGGTTACTGAAGGCAAAGTGATGATCACCGATCCAAGTGTAGCGGTTGATGCTAATGACTTTAAAGATTATCAACTTGCAGATAATAGCACGAAAAAAATTCGTCAAATTAATGCCAATATTGTTACCTCAGGCGAAAAAGCAGTTATTGAGCAAAGTGTTACAAAGCCAATTACGCAGCTTTCAATGAACGACGTACAACGCGATTTGGCATGGCAAAACGGGATGCTTATTTTTAATGGAGAAGAGCTAAGCGATGCTTTAAATGAAGTAAGCCGCTATACAGCCACACGTTTTGAGCTTTCATCAGCTGAGCTTGCCAGTATTAAAGTGGCTGGAGTATTCAAAGCCGGTGACGTTGAAGGTTTACTAGAAAGTTTACAAACTAACTTTTCGATTGATCATGAGCGTTTAGGTGAGCATGTAGTAACGCTAAAACACCATACAGAATCATAAGTAGACGTTATGCAAATCAAACTAATGTTAGATAAAGTTGCATCAATAAAGATTGAACGTAAAAAAAACATTAAAAAAAAGAAACGAAACCATAGAGGATTTTTGTTTGTCAGCTGTTTATATAAGTTGCGCAGTAACCAAACGCATTTATTGAGTGGATTTAGTGTGCTTGCACCGGCTATTTTTAGTTTAAGTGTACAAGCAGCAACACAAACCACTGGGCAAATGGTGCAATTTGATATAAAAGCGCAGCGAGCAGACAAAGCCTTAATTGAATATGCTAAACAAACAGAGCAAACCGTGGTGTTTTCTTATGAGTTGGCAAAGCAGTATGACGCAAATTCAGTTTATGGATTTTATACTCAGCTAGATGCTCTAGAGGCATTATTAGGTGGGACTGAGCTCGATGCGGTTGTTGATCAAAATGGTTTACTGAGTATAAAACTCAAACAAATCAACAGGAATGATAACAACATGATGAAGCTTTCAGCGGTCAGTGCAGCAGTATTACCAGCTTTACTTGCAGTAAATTCGCAAGGTGTAAACGCAGCAGAAGAAGTCGCTCAAGAAAAAATTGAAAAAATTGCTATTGTCGGTAGCCGTGTAGCAGGACGTTCAGTTGAAGATTTACCCGTTCCAGTAGATATCCTAAGTGCAGAAGCGCTTGAAAATACAGGCCAAACAGAAGTTGGTCGTATGCTACAGTCTATCGCCCCTTCATTTAACTTTTCAAGCTCTGCAATTAGTGATGGTACTGATGCTTTAAGACCTGCGACACTTCGCGGTTTGGGCCCTGATCAAACATTGGTGTTAATTAACGGCAAACGTCGTCATCAAGCAAGTATTATTCATATTAATGGCTCTGTTGGGCGAGGTACCGCAGGTACTGACATGAATGCAATTCCAGCCTCTGCAATTAAACGCATTGAAGTATTACGTGATGGCGCTGCTGCTCAGTATGGTTCTGATGCCATTGCTGGTGTTATTAATATTGTGCTTAAAGATGGTAGCGAAGGTGGCAAAGCGGCTATTAACTACGGTCAATATTCTGAAGGCGATGGCGAAACCATTAACCTTGATTTTAATAAAGGCTTTGCGCTAGGTGATGACGGTTATTTAAATACAACTATCAATTACCGTGACCGTGCACCGACTAACCGTGCCGGTTTACATGGCTCTTGTCAGTTTTATGGTTGTACAGAACTAAGTGACGGCACTTTACTTGCTGGCGATCCGCGTGAGCTGACAGCCGATCGTGATACCTTTAGAATTGGTGATGCTGATTCTCAGCAGTTTGGTTTAACAATTAATACCGGTTACGAGTTAGGTGATGGCGAGCTTTACGGCTTTATTACTTACTCAACACGCGAAAATGAGTCGGCTGCATTTTTCCGTCATAATGCAAATGCAGGCGGTAACCCAGTACTACAAGATAACGATGCAACGATTCCGCTAGGTTTCTTACCAAAAATCAACACAACTATCGACGATATCTCGTACAACTTTGGTTATAAAACTGAATTTGATAACGATGCAAGCCTTGATTTATCTTACACCTATGGTGAGAACAGCATTGATTACACTACAAGTGACACTATCAATGCCTCATACGCTAACTTTTTACGTTATGACCAAGGCTTAAGTGCAGCTGATATTCGTACAACTATTCCACGTGAAGCGTACGCTTACGGCATGGAATTATCACTGCAAACAATCAATATTGATTTTACGCAAAACTTTGATGATTATTCGTTAGCAATGGGTGCTGAAATACGTACTGATGAATACCGTATTTTAGAAGGTAATGAATATGCGTACCGCGATTACGACACATTAAATGGTGTAAGTATTTACAGCGGTTTAAGTGGCGGTGTTGGCTCTGAAGATGCATCGGGTGGTTCACAAGGTTTTGGTGGTTCATCACCTGCGTCTTCAGTGGATGAGTCACGTGATGTAATTTCATTTTACGTAGATGCAGAATCTTATGTAATTGAAGATGTGATTTTATCTGGTGCACTTCGCTACGATAACTACAAAGGTTTTGGCGATACAGTAAACTTTAAACTTGCTGGTAACTGGTCTATTACCGACGATATTTCATTACGTGGTGCATTAAGCTCAGGATTTAGAGCGCCTTCAATGCAGCAGCTTTACTTTAATAACGTAAGCACACAATTTGTTGTTGATACTAATGGGAATTTAGTTGCAGAAGAAGTTGGTACATTTAGAAATGATTCAACACTTGCGCAAAGTTTAGGTATTCCAAAACTTAAAGAAGAAAAATCACAAAACCGTAGTTTAGGTATTGTGTATAACGTTACCGATAATATTAATGTAACCGTTGATTACTACTCGATTGATATTGACGACCGTATTGTAATTAGTGATCGCTTAGGTAAAGGGTTATCTACAAGCCTTGATGCAGCACTAAATAGTGCAGGTGCTGGCGTAGGGCAGTTTTTCTTAAATGGTGCTGATACAGAAACACGTGGTGTTGATTTTGTAGCAACGTGGAACACTGAAGGTTTAGGCGGCACACTTGATTTTACACTTGCAGCTAACTTTACCAAAACAGATGTTGTATCGTTGTTCTCTCCTGCTGGCTCAAGCCTTGAGACAGTAAAAGTAGAAGATATATTCTCAGCTGAAGACATCTCTATTATAGAAGAGTGGCAACCAGAGGACCGTATTAACTTAAGTGCGCTTTATCAACGTGATGATTGGACTGTTAACCTCTCACTTAATCGTTTTGGTGAATACACAGTAGAAGATGGTGGTCGTCAAACGTATGGCGCAGAAATTTTAACTGACGTTAAAGTTAACTACTTCGTTACTGAAGACTTATCAGTAAATATTGGTGCAAATAACTTGTTCGATGTTTACCCAGATAAAAATGAAATAGGTAACTCTCGCTCAGGTACTATTGTAGATGCTAATGGTAATACCGTAATTAGCAGCTCAGGTGTGTTTGACTACTCACGTCGTTCGGCTCCGTTTGGATTTAACGGTGCTTACTATTACGTAGGTGCAGAATACCGTTTTTAATTACTAACCTCCCTTTTGTTATTTAACTCAAAGGGCCGTAAGGCCCTTTTTTTGGTTTTAGCTTGGGTTGATTTTATTTAGAAATCAAACTTATTGGATAATCATCGTATTGCTTAATACTATTCATTACATTCATTAAAGTATTATGTGTACTGTTTTCGTCTGCAGTTATAAGCACCGAACTTATTTCATATTTAGCCGCGAACATAGCTAAATTAGTCGCAACTTGCTCTAAATCAATTAACCTCCCAGAAAAATATACTCCGTTACTTTCATCAATTTTAAATAAAGCATTTTTTACAGGCTTATCTATTTGAGGGCTGTCGAGTGGTCGGTTTAATTCAATAGCCACAGGTTTTACAAAAGATGTAGTTACAATAAAGAAAATTAGTAATATGAACACTATGTCTAACATCGGGGTCATATCTACATCAGCATTATTTTGCAGTTTAGTTAGTTTTTTCATATTGGACCTTATTTTTAATTAAATGCTGCGGCGCCACAGCAAGGTTTTAGGTACCTATTAACAAAATTAGCACAGCAAAAATAAAGCGTGGTTAAATAAATATTCTAATAATATTAAATATTTGTACTAATTATGTATTTAAAATGTGGTGAAATAAGGCGGTGTTTATACTTATCTGCTTAAATATGGGATCTATTTAGCATCGTTATAGTGTAATTCAATTCGTTAAATTGCTTTAAAAACTATGTAGGTTGGTATTAGAGGCAATAAAAAACCCAGCTCGAGGCTGGGTTCTAGTTATGCGCTATGTCAGCTTAATGCTTTTGCATACGGCTCATTTCTGCATGGCAGCTTTGCATTGTTAATAATGTTTTAGCCAGTGCAGCTTCGCAGTCAGCTGGTTGCGGTTTATCCATTGCTGCTTTAATTTCTTCAAGGGTTTTATCTTCTACCTCTTCAAGCTCTTTTACATACGTGCTGTCGTTGTGTGAGGTGAAAGTAGTCAATAGGGCTGTGTACGCACGTCGTGCTTCAACTGCGAAAGATGAGCCATCTTCGCGTTCGCCTTTTTCATTAATTGCATATGGCTGCAAGCGCTCAACACTCACTTTTCGGGCATCTATCATACGCTGAAAAAGTGCACCAATAGCAGGGTCTTCAACTTTTTCCTGCGCTTTTTGATAAAAATCGATGCCGCTGTTCATAACTTGAATGATGTCAGTAATATGATTTACTTCTGATCCTTGATGGGTGTTCATAATGACCTCTTTAATTAAATGAATGTATAGTTCAATTTAATAAAAGCAATGTATGTTCCACGTTTTAATAGTTATGTAGTTATTTGATTTTGTTGGTTTAATTTTGTTTCAGTAGGATGCTAAGTTAACAGGCAAAAAATTAACCTAGCAATTTTTACATTATATTGTGTAATAAAGTTATTTTAGCTCTTCAGCTACTTCAGCTACTTTTTGACGTAACCAAATGTGACTCGCATCGCGATGTAACAGTGGACTCCAAATCATATCAAGCTCAAAAGGAGGAATTGGAAATGGTGGCTCTAAAATTTTAAGCCCCGGATCATCTAAATATATATTTGCGGCTTTTGAAGGAAGGGTCGCAATCAAATTTTTCTCTTTAGCTAAATGAATAGCTACATGGTAGTTACGCGTAAAAGTGGCAATATTACGATGCTTACCAAAGTGAGCAAGTGCTTCGTCAACCCAGCCAAGTTTTTGCACATCTTTAGGGTCCATGCCTACACCTACACCAAAACCTGTTTTGCTTACCCATATATGGCGCGCTTTTAAATAGCTGTCGAGACTAAAGTTTTCAATTATAGGATTATCGGCTTTTACTAAGCAGCAAAAACTATCTTTCCAAATACGTTTATGATGAAAAGACTGAGGTAAGTTTTCAAAACGGTTGATTGCCATATCTACTTTACCGTTTTCTACATCATGAAAGGTGACATCACTTGGTGTGAGTATATCTAAAGTAGTATCGGGGGCTTCTTCGTGCAATTTACTTAAAAGCTTTGGTGCTAATGTACTTGCAGCGTAATCACTGGCCATTATTCTAAACACACGCTTACTTTGGCTTGCCTCAAATTCTCGATTAGGTGCTAGAGTTTCTTCAAGCGTCATTAATATGCCACGAATAACGGGTTGTAACTCCAAAGCACGCTCGGTAGGCACCATACCATCGCTGGTACGAACTAAAATAGGGTCGTTAAATAAGTTACGAAGACGTTTAAGGCCATTACTCATTGCAGGTTGCGTTATACTCAATTGATTAGCAGCGCGTGTTACGTTGCATTCTCGAAGCAATGTATCGAGGTAAACGAGTAAATTTAAATCTATTTTACTTATATTCATTGTGTGTGTCCTTTAGCGCTTACCAGTGGTGAATAAAGCGCTGTGCTGTCGGGTATGGGTAAATATGACTTACCTGACCATTTTTTATATTTTGTTGTGCCTGCTTCCAAAAGCTAACATCTATAAGCTCTGGATGAGTACTGAGTAAAAACTTTTTATACATAGGGTTTGGCATTACAAATGTACAAAGTTGCTCAGGAAATACATCCTGTGGTGCAACAGAGTAACTTTGTTCATCCATTAAATAGTCGTCATAGCTCTTTGCTTTTGGTAATGCTCTAAAGTTCATATCGGTTAGATATTGAACTTCATCGTAATCGTAAAAAATAATACGTTTGTGCTTGCTTACACCAAAGTTTTTTAAGAGCATATCACCAGGGAATATATTAACAGCAATCATTTCTTTTAGGGCTTGCCCATATTCTTCAATCGCGTCGGCGACACTTTCTTCATCAGCATTTTCTAAAAACAAGTTAAGAGGTGTCATTCGCCGTTCAATATACAAGTGCTTGATGATCAACCAATCGCCCTCAATTACCATTGATGAGCCAATTGTTTTATGTAATTGCGCAAGTAAATTACTATCAAAACGCGCTAAAGGAAATACGACGTTAGAATACTCTATGGTATCGGCCATTCTGCCAACGCGATCATGGTTTTTTACTAGTTGATAGCGCTTTAATACGGTATCACGGCCAAAGGGTTTACTCTCACCAAATTTGTCTTTTATTACTTTAAAAACATAGCCAAATGAGGGAAGGGTGAATACCATCATCACCATACCGGGAGTCCCTGGTGCAATTGTAAACTCATCGCTAGAGTGAGATAAGTGGTTTAAAAATTCTCGGTAAAATTCAGTTTTCCCCTGCTTATGAAAACCCACTGCGTTATAAAGTTCAGCAAGTGTTTTGTTTGGCATAAGTTGATTTAAAAACCGAACAAGTGCTGAAGGTGCGTGAGTCTCTACCATAAAATAAGCGCGGGCAAAGCCAAAAATAACACGCATTTGAGATGACTTAGTTAAAAGTGCATCTAAATATAATCCGTTATCTTCATCGTGTAATACAGCGATTATAAAGGGCTGAACCCCACTTTTTGAAACAACACGACCAACAATATAGGCTGCTTTATTACGATAAAAAGGCGTGTGTAGAATATCAAAGCGCATTTGCCAAGGTTGGTGATGTGTATCGGGGGCTTGTTTATAAAAAGCTTTAACAAGGAGGCGAATATCACGCTCTAAATTTACAAATGGGGCTTTAAAATCAAAATGACTAATAATGCGTTTTATTGTTGGTTTTAGGCCATCAACTACAGGAAAGTATGTTCTATATTCTGCTTCTACAGGTACTGAAGGAGCATCTTTTAAGGTTGCTTCAACAAATATAAAGTCATTATGAAAATAGCGCCTATGGTACAGCCGGCAAAATACAGAGTTATAAAAAGTTTCTGCGAGCTCTGCTTGGGGGTGAAAACATAAAAAATGCTGATATACCTTTTTAACTTCAAGCCATAGGCTTTCATCGAGTTGTTCGGTTGGGGTTTCTTTTTTTAGCGCTTGGGTGGTTTCGTTAACACGATCATCATAATAGCTGATACGCAAACGGCTGATATCATTTATTGCTTGCCAATCTTTTTTTGCGAAGGCAAGAGGGGCTTTGGCTGTTGTTTTTTGAAATAACTGATAGTGCCTTTTAAAACCCGTTAAAATTAATTCAGCAATATGGCGAGGTTGCATTTGCACTCCTTAAAAGTCCCTAGAGTTTATACTCTATTGTGTTAAGGGTATGTTATTTTAAGTTTAAAACCAAGATAAATGTTACTTACTAACTAAGAGTAACTTATTGGAATTGAGCTATCTTTTTTTCGAGAATTTTAATTTGTTTAGTCACAGCCGATACGTTTTTCTTATATGTTTTATTAATTATTTTTAGTTTTTTAGTAATGTCTTTAGTAATACGCTTTTTATCATCAATGGCTAAAATATGATTTAACCGCTCTTGTTGTTTGTATTCAGCACGCTCTTTATTACGATCAAGTATTGTTAGTTTATGGTTATTACTGCGAAGCTCTGCCTGTAAGCCAGATAGAAGCCTTTCACGCTCCAGTTCGTTTAGTTGTTTAGTGTAGTCAACCTTAGGACCAGAATACTGATTACCCGTTGTGTTAACTTTATAAGTCGTTGCTTCGTCGTCACAGGGGAGTTGAGAAAAGACAGTGCCTTTTTCTGTTACACATTTGTAGTAAGTGGTATCGCTAAAGCTAAAAAAACTGATAAGTAAAAAGCTAGAATGGAGAATATAACGAGAAGTTTTAAACATACATGTCATCCTTGGTTTTTATATCTAACAACAATATAAAACTATAACCTAGCTTGGTGGTATATCAAGCTAGGTTAGGATAACTGTTATTGGGTAAAGGTTTTGAGCTTTTTAATACTCTGTACTAAAAATGGGATATCTAAACCTTGTTCAATAGAAAAACCTTCAGCGGCGGAAATGTTTTTAAAGTTACCATCTGAATCTATTAAGGTAATCCTATCTTTTTTATAGGCTATAACAACACCCTGAGAGTAGTTCACGCCCATATCGTCTTTTTTCTTGTATAGATTAACGCCTAGCATTGTTTGCTTGGCAATAGCTTTGCAATTTAAATATTGCCCAACGCTTGTTGCAATTAAATCGCTAGGTTGAATTAGCCCATCTACTTTAGAAATACGTTTGTCAGAGCTGTATAAAGTTGAGGTGGTTACTACTTCTTGCTTGTTATTGGCAAGACTAAAAGCAAAAACCTGTGTTTCATCATCTCGAACAGTAGGGGTATCACTCGCTTTAATTACTCGAATAGCACTAGAGCTATGTGCTTGATCATTAATAAAGCTTAGTTCTTCAATGCCATTTACTTCAATGCTACGGCGCTGACTTTGCCAAACAGGGAGTGTTTGCTCGGTTAAAATTGCTGCTTTATAAAAAGCGGGTAAACCATAAACTAAGCTAAATAGCGTATCGTCATGATTTGTTGGCTGTAAAAACTGCTCTGTTTTATGCATGTTTTTATTCTCGGCAACAAATTTTTCGAGTTGTTGTTGAGTTTCAAATACAAATATATCTACATTAGCTTGTGTGTAGTCCTCGCATTTTTCAAGCGGGCTTGGCATTTGATAACTAATATTTTGGTTATTAATTTTTACGTTGTGTGCTTGCTCGTAGCTTTCTATATCTAGCAGATCATTTTTAGCTAACAAGCTTTTAGCAGTAGTAGGGTATGAAAGTGGCAAAACATTATCTTGTTTTGTTACGTCAAAGTTTAAATTGGCGTCAGCCCAAATATGAATACTGTGGCTAAGCGAAAAACACACGATTAAAAAAGAAATTGCGTAACGTGCAAATTTATATTGCTTTAAACGCTCAAGGTGGTGCCATGTGTAATTACTAACAAGTAGCTGAAAGCCTAAAATAACAACAACAATACCACTGGCTAAAATGGTTGTTAAAGCAGGAGAGCTTGTTAAACGATGCCACAACAATGAAATGATTTCAGGTAAGGCAGATATACTTAGGTGATAACCTAAATTAACATACACATAAGCATCAAGAGTAAGCAATGAAGCACCTACAGTGGCTATAACAGCGGCCATGCCACGAATGTGCCGTGGGTAGGGAAATATTAAACTAAGCGGAAATACCGTCAGCACAAACGCTAAAAAGGCTATAAAACTAGTGTGGCTTAGCCAAGTAACTAGCATATAGGTAATGCCTAAAAAGCTTGTAGGTGGCGAGTCTGCAAATAAATAGCTTAAGCTAATAAGCAGGGCTAAGCCGATATTGGCAAAGGTAAACCAATGCCCCCAACTTAGCAGCTGACTCGCTTTTGATGAAAATTGATTATGCTGCGATAAATTCATAAATTTTATTTAACCGACTGCGCGAGCGCTTTTGCAAAGTTCTCGGTTACAGCTTGTCTTTTCCCTGTTGGTACATGCTCTTTTAAGATATGCGTGATAGAATTTCCTAAACACATAAGACTTAAATCAACCGGCGCATTGTGTTTAGTTAGCACATCAATAAGCTGATCGACGATTTGTTCTACTTCTTCATTAGAGTATTTTGATAAGATTGGCATTAGTTGGTTCAATAAAATAGTTATATTCTCGTATTTTAACACTAGAGGCGTGAAAAACAAAGATGACAACAGACGTTAAAAAATTAGTCGTTCACTATGTAGACAAAAAAGACGACGATACGCAAATTCACCTTCGAAATGATGAGATGATAATTAACGATAAAGTAGCCGTTTTTATCGAACAATTACATCATGCATACAATGGTAAACCTGGTAAAGGTTATTGTGCTTTCAGTGGTGACAAAAACAGTGTTGTAGCATCTGCAATGCAAAGTTACCGTAATGATGAGTTAGGCTTTTGGCATATGACCGAGCAAGCCTCAACGGTTTTAAAAGAAGAGCTTGATAAGTATGCATTTAGTGAAACAGGCTATTTAGTATTTTGTCATTACCAGTACGTTGCAACTGATTACATGCTAATTGCGATGATTAACATCAAAGAGCATTATTCTATGACCTCAGAGCTTGATTTAGCCGCTTCTCGTCATTTAGACATATCACGCATGCAACTTGCTGCTCGTATCGATTTAACAGCGTGGGATACACAAGCTGACGACAACCGCTATATTTCATTTATAAAAGGGCGAGCTGGACGTAAAGTTGCTGACTTTTTCTTAGACTTTTTAGGTTGTGAAGAGGGTATTGATTCAAAACAGCAAAGCCAAGTAATGCTAAGCGCAGTAGAGGATTATTTATCTGAGCAACAATTTGATAAATCAGAAAAAGACGATTTACGTAAACAAGTTTTTGACTACTGTAATGACTGTGTGACAACTGGTGAAGATGCCAGCGTAAGCGAGCTATCTGCAACGCTTACAAAAGGCGATGACAGCCCGTTTGATAGTTTTTGTAAAGAACAAAGCTATGACTTAGAAGAAACTTTCCCTGTTGATAAGAAAACCGTAACCAGCATGGTTAAGTTCTCAGGTCTTGGTGGTGGTGTGAGTGTAAGCTTTGAACGTAAACACTTAGGTGAGCGTGTTACTTATAACGAAGCAACCGACACACTTGTAATTAAAGGTATTCCGCCAAATTTAAAAGATCAGCTTCAACGTTTTATGGAAAGTGAAAGCGAGTAAATTTCACAAGTAAAAAGCTGATTTAAGAGCGCGGTATTTATATCGCGCTTTTTTGTATCGGTATATAAATTCGTTGCATCGGAAAAAAACCTTAAATATTTATTTCACATAGAGAAGTGAAAGAGGAGTAAATAAGAAACACAAGCTAATCTTATTCACGGTGTTAAATTTCGGCTGAAGTCGTGAAGCTTGCTTAAACGAGAAGCACCGCTTCTGTTTATTTAATTTCTTTGCTAACAAAACCACTAAAAGATCTATTTCACATAGAGAAGTGAAAGAGGAGTAAATGAGAAAACACAAGTCATGCTTTCTTGGCAGGCTTAGCCTTATTACTACCTCTAAAAGCGCAGCGTCTCTTTACCTCTTTGTGAATAAATCGCTTATTGTGGGCGTGAAGAAACTTTAATAATTATTCAAATCATATAAATAAAAAAGCCCCGCTATTTATTAAATAGCGGGGCTTTTAAATGAATGTTAGTTATTAATCAACACTCATTGTTTTAGTCATTGCAGAACTTGCACGACCAGCGGGTTTGATTGAACCTGCACGTAAACCACTGTCTGGCACTAGTTCACGTTTATCGTGAGCCATTGCTACAGACGTATGTTTCACTTCGCTATCAGCTACAGGAGTAGGTTGTGCCATTGGCGCACTTGCTGACCCTTGAGTAACCGCTGTTTTAACATGCGGTGCTGATTTTTCAGTTTTCACTTTTGCTTCAACTTTAGCAGGCTCTTCAGTTACTACTGGCGTTTCAGCTTTAGCAGGCTCTTCAGTTTTCACTTTTGCTTCAACTTTAGCAGGCTCTTCAGTTATTACTGGTGTTTCAACTTTAGCAGGCTCTTCAGTGGCTACTGGTGTTTCAACTTTAGCAGGCTCTTCAGTGGCTACTGGCGTTTCAACTTTAGCAGGCTCTTCAGTGGCTACTGGTGTTTCAACTTTAGCTGGCTCTTCAGTTGCTACTGGGGTTTCAGCTTTAGCAGGCTCTTCAGTTGCTACTGGCGTTTCAACTTTAGCTGGCTCTTCAGTGGCTACTGGTGTTTCAACTTTAGCTGGCTCTTCAGTGGCTACTGGCGTTTCAGCTTTAGCCGGTTCTTTAGCTTTTACTGGCTCTTCTACAGCTTCAACTTTTGCTAAGTCTTCAACCGCAACGGCTTGTTCAACTTGTTGCGACGCATCTACCGGTGTTTCTTCTGATTTAGCTTTAAGTTCTGCTTCGTATTCTGCAGCAGCTTGGTCAGCAACTGGAATAAATGCAGGAGCTTCATCAGATTTAACTTCTGCTTCACTTTCAGGGCGACGACGACGTTGACCAGATGCACGAAGATGACGAGGAGAACGACGTGAACGTGTACGTGTTTGCTCTTGTTCGTCTTCAGTAGCTACTGTTTCATCGTTAGAATCAACAACATCAACTTTCTCTTCTTTAATGTGAGCTGTTTTTTCTGCCGGAGTTTGCTTTTGCTTTTCTACAGCAGGAGCTTGCTCTTGAACTTGTGGAGTTTCAGTTACAGCCGTTTGCTCAGGTGCTTGCTCTGTTGAGTTAGCTTGCTCAGCTTTTTCATCTTGCAGACGTACTTTTTTACGTATGTTACGACGTTGACGGCGAACTTTAGGCTTTTGCTCTTTTGGCTCTGCAGCTTGTGCTGGCTTAGAATCAGTTTCTACTTCCGCCTTTGCAGGGGCTTCAGTTTTAACTTGATCTTTTTCTTGGTTTTTATGCTCTGGACGCTTACGAGAGTTAGGGTTACGACGGCGCTTGTTGCGGTTCTCGCTTCTCTCTTGAGTCTCGGTGCTTGCTGCTGAGTCAGTTTTAGCTTCCTCTTCAGCGGCTGGACGCTCATTGCGCGGCTTGTTGGTGCGTGGGTTATTACTACGACGACGTTGATTGTTATTACGACGACGATTATCGTTACCACGACGCGCATTATTGCGCGTTTCTTGCTGCTCTTTTTCTACAGCTTCTTTTTTCTCTTCTTCAGATTCACTTGCAAATAACGACTTAAACCAATTACCAATAGCAGCTAGTAAGCCACCTTCAGTTTTAGTTTGTACTGGCGCTGCAGGCTCTACTGCTTTAGCCGGAGCTGCTTGTGGAGCTGGAGTAGAAGGCATAACTACGCCTTTTAGCATTGGCTCTTCACGTACTGGTGCACTAGGAGATTTTGACATCTCAAATACTTCAGGCTCCGGCGCAACAACTTGTCCATAGCTTACAGTTTCAAGTGTTTCGTCTTTACGTAAGCGCATAACTTCATAATGTGGTGTTTCCATATGTTGATTTGGAATAATCACTACGTCACATTTATGATGTTTTTCAATGCGATGAACACTACGACGTTGCTCATTTAATAAATAAGCGGCAACAGCAACAGGCACTTGTGCATTTACTTGTGCTGTATTGTCTTTAATTGCTTCTTCTTCAATTAAGCGAAGAATTGAAAGTGCTATTGATTCGTTTGAACGAATAGTACCTTGGCCACTACAACGTGGACATGGGCCTTGGCTTGCTTCACCTAATGAAGGACGCAAACGCTGGCGCGACATTTCAAGTAAACCAAAGCGTGAGATTTTACCAATTTGAACGCGAGCACGGTCTGGGCGCGCTGCATCTTTTAAACGATTCTCTACTTCACGTTGATGGCGTGGAGGAGTCATATCGATAAAGTCGATTACAATTAAACCACCTAGGTCACGAAGACGTAATTGACGTGCAATTTCATCGGCCGCTTCTAAGTTTGTATTAAGTGCTGTCTCTTCAATATCGCCGCCTTTAGTTGCCTTAGACGAGTTGATATCGATAGACGTTAGTGCTTCAGTAGGGTCAATTACAATTGAACCACCAGAAGGAAGACGTACTTCACGCTGGAATGCAGACTCAATTTGGCTTTCAATTTGGTAATGAGTAAATAAAGGCGTGTCACCTTGATAAAGCTTAACACGGCTCATAAAGTCAGGACGAAAACGCTCAATGTGCGCTTTAGCTTCTTCAAAAACACGTGGTTTATCAATTAAAATTTCGCCAATGTCACGACGTAAATAATCACGTATTGCGCGGAAAATCACGTTGCTTTCTTGGTGAATCAAAAACGGTGCTTTAGCGCTATCGGCTGCTTGTTTAATTGCATCCCAGTGTACTAATAGTGCTTTTAAATCGTAGTTAAGTTCTTCAAATGATTTACCAACACCGGCTGTACGAACAATTAAGCCCATGCCTTTAGGTAGTTCTAAACGGCCTAAAGCTTCTTTAAGTTCAGTACGCTCATCACCTTCAATACGACGAGAAATACCGCCAGCACGAGGGTTATTAGGCATAAGAACTAAATAGCTACCAGCAACGCTGATAAAAGTAGTTAACGCTGCGCCTTTTTGGCCGCGTTCTTCTTTATCAACTTGTACTATTACTTCTTGACCTTCTTTTATTACGTCGCGAATGTTAGGGCGACCATGAAAAGTGTAACCTGCAGGGAAGTAAGTACGTGCAATTTCTTTTAAAGGAAGGAAACCATGGCGGTCAGCACCGTAATCAACAAATGCTGCTTCAAGAGATGGTTCAATGCGAGTGATTTTGCCTTTATAAATATTGGCTTTTTTCTGTTCGTGACCTGGGCTTTCGATATCTAAATCATAAAGGCGCTGGCCATCAACCAGTGCTACGCGCATTTCTTCTTGCTGCGTTGCATTGATTAGCATACGTTTCATATTGTTACTCTACTTATTTATGTCGCTGACATGACGATGTTTTTCTCGCCTGTTCAGTTGTCCCTATTTTTAGAATGTGCAGCCTCACGACTGGGTCTTTAACGGAACGGCTCTGTATCTCGTATGCAGTATTTTAAATGCTGGCAAACAATAGCGATTATTACCGCTATTAAATTCTTAATGGTGCTAAAACTGTCGGCTTTTCAGCTACGTTTACAAGTTTTACCCAGAAGTCGGCCTGTCATATTAATCTTACTAAATATCATTCATATTAGGCGCGTAGGGCTCATTAAGTTGGTGAGCAATACATACTGATGTATCGCTAATATCCGTTTTAAGAGCAAAAATCGCTACCGATGTTAATGAACGCTTATTTATTAGATTTTTTTAATTCTAAATAAGCTGCTATACGGTACTACAATAATTGAGCTAGTGCTGAACGACGTTTTTTACGTCGTCACTATCAGACAAATTATCTGTTCATTGCTTTCTCTAGCACATTAAAAATCGCTTCATGTTCAAACTTAACCAGCAATATATTACGCGCATTGCCGTTAATTGATCGCACGTGTTAACTGAGGAGGCATAAAAGCTTTGGAAAACTTAACTCGGATCTGTATGATCGGCTACCCAGAATGTGCATCACGAATGTTTTAATGTGTTAAAAAGCACCGTTGTTATTTGCAAATACTAAATATTTGCGCTGCTGATTATCCCACTATTATTACAGTGTTAGCAACTAAATTATTTTACTTAAATTAGTGATTAGGCAATGTCAGAAAAAAACGACTTACAAGTAACTTATGTCACGATCAATGAAGACCATTTAGGTCAGCGTATTGATAACTTTCTTATTACCCATTTAAAAGGGGTGCCTAAAAGCGCTATTTATAAACTTTTGCGCAAAGGTGAGGTACGCGTTAATAAAAAGCGTATTAAACCTGTATATAAACTGCAGCTTGACGATGTACTGCGTATTGCACCTATCAGAGTTGCTGAGCGTGAAGAGTTTGTACCATCAAAGTTAGACAAAGTAACTCGCCTAGAAGACGATATTTTATTTGAAGATAAATACCTTATCGTCATAAATAAACCTTCAGGTATGGCTGTTCATGGTGGCAGTGGTTTAAGTTATGGTTTAATTGAAGCATTGCGCGCACTTCGCCCAGAAGAGCGCAGCCTTGAGCTAGTTCATAGGCTTGACCGTGATACATCGGGTTGTTTACTTATAGCGAAGCGCCGTTCGGTGTTAACCGCATTGCATGAACAACTTCGTGAAAAAACCATGGAAAAAAATTACTGGGCACTTGTAGAAGGGCAGTGGGACTCTAAAACTAAAAACGTGACCGAAGGGCTGCGTAAAAATACACTTAAATCGGGTGAACGCGTAGTACGTGTAGATAACACTGAGGGCAAGCCTTCGCATACGCGTTTTAAAGTACTTGAACGTTTTAACGATTGCTCACTTGTACAAGCATCACCTGTTACAGGACGTACGCACCAAATTCGTGTTCATACGCAATGTAAAGGTCATCCTATCGCGTGCGATGATAAATACGGTGACCAGGGGTTTGATGAATCTATGCGTAAAGTTGGGTTAAACCGTTTATTCTTACATGCACACGATTTAAGTTTTTATCATCCTAAAAACGAAACAACGATGCGTATTGAAGCGCCCCTTGATAAAATGCTTAAAAATACATTACTAAAATTACGAGACGCAAAACAGTGATTGCAGTGACGCCAATTAAAAAATATAAACTCGTCATTTTTGATTGGGACGGCACCGTTATGGATTCAGTCACTAAAATAGTTAACTGTATTCGTAGTAGTGCTGAGTTACTTAATTTAGTGGCGCCAAGTGACGAAGCCATTAAAAATATTATTGGTATGTCGCTTGAAAAAGCAATTGATGTTTTATTTCCCGATAATGTGGCACAGCATCAAGCGCTAATTAAGGGGTATAAACACCAATACAGTGTGGATACTACTCCCACGCCTGTATTTGCTAATGTTGTCAGCGTTTTAAATGCCTTAAAAGAGCAGGGCATTGTTTTAGCGGTTGCAACAGGTAAAGGTAGGGGGGGGTTAGATCGTTTGCTTGAACAAAGTCAATTGCGCCATTTTTTTAGTGCAACACGTACAAGCGATGAAGCGCAATCTAAGCCGTCTGCGGATATGCTGTATCAATTACTTGAAGAACTTGGCATAAGCGCTCAAGACGCTGTAATGATTGGTGATACCCAAATAGATATGACAATGGCAAAAGCTGCAGGCATGGATAGAATTGGCGTAACAATGGGTGTACATAACGCACAGCAGCTGAACAAGCTTAGCCCTGTTGCAACGGTAGATAATTATCTGCAATTGCAACAGGTTTTGCTTGGCTAATTTATTTAATTAGAATTTGCTTTGAGCGGTAAGCACATCAATACCAAACTCAGCCAGTAATTGGCTGAGTTTAATTAATGGTAATCCAATTAAGCTATTAGGATCGTCTCCGCTTAGTTTTTCAAATAAACAGATACCCAATCCTTCACTTTTAAAGCTGCCAGCACAGTTATAAGGCTGCTCTGCGTCGCAATAAGCACTAATTTGTGCATCACTTAGGGTTTTAAACGTCACATTAAAAGGTTCTACGCAGGTTTTTTTTGTTCCAGTTACAATATCGTAAACACAAAGCCCAGTTAAAAATGTTACAGTATTACCGCTAAATAAATTTAGTTGTTTTAGAGCATTTTGTTTATTGTGCGGTTTACCTAAAATTTGATTGTTAAACACAGCGACTTGGTCTGATCCAATTGCTAACCCTTTTTTAAAGTGTTTATTAGCTGCTGAGGCTTTTAACTCACTTAAACGCTTAACCAGTTCAGTAGGTGTTTCGCATTCAAGTGCTGATTCGTCAACGTCGGGTGAAAACGTATCAAAGGGTAAATTAAATTTTTGTAATAAAGACTGCCTAAAAGGCGAGCTTGACGCTAAAATGAGTGGAAGCTTCATGGACTGTTTTCCTACGATAATTCAGATTGAGTTAGGATAAATCAGATCCGAGAGTAAAACACGTTAAAAACCAAGTAAAAATGGTTTTTTACTTTGACTAACAAACTAACTATCTATATGATGCAGCCCCTATGCAAAAGGTGAAAATTCCCATCACTCTTCATCCAGGCAAAGCAGCGCAGCACCGTTTATCGTATGACGGAATTGTACCGCTTGAAAAACTTACTCGTTTAGAGAAAGTTGTGCAGGAAGAAGTAGGTGAAATAGCGGTAAAAATACATTGCAAAAACGATGATCAAGGTTTCGCTGTGATTAGAGGCAATTTGTCCACACATGTTACTGTCATTTGTCAACGTTGTAATGGTGATTTAGGGTTGGATTTGGTTCAAGACTTTGCATATTCACCAGTAGGTGAAGATACAGAGTTAGATATTTTTCCTGAAGACTACGACGAAGTAGCACTTGATGAAAATGGTGAAGTTAACGTTTTTGATTTAATTGAAGACGAACTAATTTTAGCAATTCCATTAGTGGCTACCCACAACGAAGCTTCATGCAGTTATTCAGCAAAGCCTGCCAGCTTTGGTGTATTAAAGGCGGAAGATGATAAACCTAATCCATTTGATATTTTGAAACAACTTAAGAAAGATTCTTAGGAGAAGACTATGGCTGTACAAAAAAGCAAAAAGTCTCGTGCAAGACGCGGCATGCGCCGTTCACACGATGCGATCAGTGGTCCAACTTTAACTGTAGATCAAACATCTGGTGAGACTCATCGTCGTCACCATGTGACTGCAGATGGTTACTACAAAGGCGTTCAAGTAATTTCTAAATAAGAGATTACTTATATGCTGAAAGATCTAACCATAGCGTTAGATATGATGGGGGGCGATTACGGCCCCCGTTCATCTATTCCTGCTGCCGTTCATGCGGTAAACGCTCATGCCAATTTAAGTCTCATTTTATGTGGCAATGAAGACGTTATATCTAAAGAACTCGAATCCCTCGATTCTTTATCTCATCCAAGACTCATAATTCGTCACTGTAGTGAAATAGTCACTAACGCCTGCGAACCTGCAATTGCTGTACGTTCAAAAAAAGATTCATCTATGCGTGTTGCCCTTGATTTAGTTAAATCGGGCGAAGCACAAGCGTGTGTTAGCTCAGGCAATACCGGCGCTTTATTTTTTATGGCTCACTACGTATTAAAAATGCTGCCAGGTGTTAAACGTGCCGCACTCATTTCATCTGTTCCTACAGAAAGCCAAAACCCAGTATATTTACTCGACTTAGGTGCTAATGTGCATTGTGATGCGCAAATGCTGTATCAGTTTGGCATTATGGGCTCTGTAGTTGCTGGTCAAGCACTTGGCTGTGATAACCCTCGCGTTAGCTTATTAAATATTGGCGCTGAGGACATTAAAGGCCACGATGATATTAAACAGGCTGCACAATTAATGCAGCAAAGCCCACATATTAATTACATTGGTTACAGCGAAGGAAGTGATATTTTTTCTGGCAAGGCTGATGTTATTGTATGCGAAGGGTTTGTGGGTAACGTGGCGCTTAAAACATGCGAAGGCATTGCCAAGCTTATTATGAATAAGTTTACAGCTGCGCTCGAAAAGCACCTTTTGTATAAATGTATGGCGTTTATATTGCGTCCAATAATAAAAAAACTCTATAAAAGGGTGAACCCCGACCAGTATAACGGTGCTTCTCTGGTAGGATTGCGCGGTATTGTCGTTAAAAGTCATGGAAATGCGTCAGCTAAAGCATTTCAAGCAGCAATTGATGAAGCGGTAAAAGAGGTTGAACGTCAACTTCCTGATAAAATAGCCGCTATTTTCGAAAAAACACATTCTAAAGACACGGCGGTTAATCAATAATTGATGTGCCGTGTATTTCATTATTTATTTGTTTAATTAAAAAGAGCAAAGTATGGCACAAAAAATTGCACTTCTATTCCCAGGTCAAGGCTCGCAAAGCGTTGGTATGTTACAAGAGCTACTAGAGAGTTCTGACATTGTTAAAGCAACATTTGCAGAAGCATCAGATGCACTGGGTTACGACTTAGCAGAGCTAGTTCTTAATGGCCCAGAAGAAAAATTAAATCAAACTCACCGTACACAACCTGCATTATTAACTGCAAGTGTTGCTATTTACCGTGATTGGCTTGCAGCAAACCCAGATGCAGACGTTGTTATGGCCGGTCACAGCTTAGGTGAATATTCAGCACTAGTATGTAGCGACGTACTAAGCTTGAGCGAAGCTGTTAAGCTTGTTGAAAACCGTGGTTTATACATGCAAGAAGCTGTACCTGCAGGCGTAGGTTCAATGGCTGCTATTATTGGCTTAGGCGATGAAGAAATAAAAGCGGCATGTGCTGCCTCAGCGCAAGGTGAGGTTGTATCTCCAGTTAACTACAATTCTCCTGGCCAAGTTGTTATTGCAGGGCATAAAGCGGCAGTAGATAGAGCATCACAAGCATGTAAAGATGCTGGTGCTAAACG
>NZ_JACJDW010000022.1:0-75925 GCF_014163745.1 Pseudoalteromonas sp. SR44-2
TGTGCAAATATGCGAAAGCTCATTCATATATGTTTTGGTGTAATAAAAAACCAAGAAGCGTTTAAGCTTCAAGAAAGTTAAATACGGCCTTGAAGCTTAAAATGAGAGATGGTATCTACAGGTAAATTAAACTGCTGAGTGTAAGTTTTCCACGTAGGCGCAGAGCTTGCTCGCGCGAGAAGCGCAGCTTCTAATTACTTAATCAACCATCCTAAAAATTACGTTTTTAACCGCCTGCAAGCAGCGCGTCTACAGGTAAATTAAACTGCTGAGTGTAAGTTTTCCACGTAGGCGCTAAGCTTGCTCGCGCGAGAAGCGTAGCTTCTAATTACTTAATTACACAACAAAATTTACCTTTAAAAACAAAAAAAGGGCCAAGGCCCTTTTTTATGGTGTTGCGCCTAATCAAACAGGCCAAATTCTGAGTGCTTAAACAACTTCACCAGCCACTATCGTATTAAAGCTGTCGTTGTCATGCAGGCTTGCAAATGCGCTCTCGTGTAATAATTCATTACGTAAGTTTGGAGAGTATTCAAGTGCCATTTTAATATCGGCTAATGCATCAGCATGCTTATGTGTTAGTGCATAAGCACAGGCTCGTTGCCAATAGGCATAACCATAGTCACTATCTATATCAATAGCTTGATTACACAGCTCAATGGCTTGTGCTGTTTCATTAATTTCTAGTAGTGCATCGGCTTTATAAGCAATGGCTTCCACATCTTCTGGTTTGCGATTGAGTATTTCATCAAAAATTTCAATTTTATTTGCAAAATCACTTTCTAGGTTTGCGCGCATCCACAACGAATGAACTTCGTTAGTCACCGATATGCGTTCTTGGTTGCTGAGTATTTCTTCTGAGCGGACGCGTAGTTTTTCTTCAAGAATTTTTAATCGGTCTTCATACTCGTCTGTAATTACACTCACACGCGTATTTACTATATCTTCTACTTTGTTTTTAACATCGCGCAACGAGTTCCAACCCACTAAAACTAAAATCGACGCCGTAGCGGTAATTATAAAAAACACATTATTAATGGTATCTGTAGTGTACGTTAATGCGCGATCGGCAGTATCAAGCTGCGCATGAGTAACCTGCTTAGTTACATCTTCACGAAGCTTTTGCTGATCTTGCCTAACTGCTTTTAGCTCATCTAATATGTAACGCTCCATTAGCGGCTTATACATAGGCTCTTTGAGTTGTTGAAGAGCTTGTTGCTCTTGTTGTGCTGTAGGTGAAGCTGGTTGCTTTTCAGCAGAGTTCACTATGCCCGAAAACAAAGTTAAACAAACAAAAAGTACAGATAGGTAATAACGCATTGGTACGCCTAATTAAATTAATTACTGTAATAACTTTAACATGCAGGGCTTAATGGCACTAGGGCGTGTTGTTCTTTGTGGATTAAAATTGACCTAATTTAGATAGGAGCAATAGTTGTGAGAATTTTTTAGCCTAGTGAGCTTAGCAATAATAGGGTTAAACCTGAGCATATTACCCATGCTCAGGTAATTTGAGTAAAAATAGGCAAAAAAAAACCAGCTCAAGGTGAGCTGGCAAAAACTGCTTAAAACAACAATATGTCGTAGGGGTTCACAGGAGAACAACTTCATACTAACTGAATCTTTATGAACAAATACTTAATTCAATTCAACTAGTTAAAAATATAAGAATACTCAAAGTATTCGGTTTATAAAGTAAAGGTGCATTGGGCTTAAGTAATGCACCTTTATCATTATAACTATCTAACTACAATTTCATGGTGAAGGGGGGTATTCCAATGTGCGCTTTAGTAAACTAAAGCCACTTTCAAACCCTTCAAATACCATTACGCCGAAATTTTTCAATTCGATCACAGGTCTAGTAAAAAGATTAAGGTTAATTCACCGATTTTGTATTTTATTTTGCGTAATACTTTATATGAGCGCCATCTGACTTTTTTACTATTATTTTAAACGCGACTTTAAGCCTATTGTTAAGTACATCATTAACGTAAGGGCAATCAAAAATATAAATTGGAGCAATCGTTTTAAATAGTATGTTGAGGCTGGCGTAGCATAATTTATACGCCTATATTAAGGATACGTAAGCACTTAGGTAGGCACGCTGAGTAAAAAGTAAGCCTATTAAATAAAAATAACCGTTACTTTTTAAAAAGTTATAAACATATAAGCAATAATACTGATTGATTAAGTATTTTATTTTTCTATTTTAAGGATTTCACAATGAGCAAGCCAACAGCGGGTAAATGCCCTGTTATGCACGGTAGTAATTCAGTTGTTTCTAAAGTAAACACCGATTGGTGGCCAAACACACTCAACTTAGACATTCTTCATCAACACGATACTAAATCAAATCCATACGGCACTAATTTTAACTACGCAGAAGCATTTAAATCTCTAGATTTAGACGAAGTAAAAGCCGACTTAAAAACCTTTATGACCGACAGCCAAGATTGGTGGCCTGCCGATTGGGGCCATTACGGTGGTTTAATGATTCGTATGGCATGGCACTCAGCGGGTACGTACCGTTTATCTGATGGTCGTGGTGGCGCAAGTACCGGTAACCAACGTTTCTCGCCTTTAAATTCATGGCCAGATAACGCAAGCTTAGATAAAGCACGCAGACTTTTATGGCCACTTAAGAAAAAATACGGTAACAAACTTTCATGGGCCGATTTATTTATTCTTGCTGGTAATATGGCATACGAATCAATGGGTCTTAAAATTTATGGTTTTGCGGGCGGCCGTGAAGACATTTGGCATCCAGAAAAAGATATTTACTGGGGAGCTGAAAAAGAATGGTTAGCACCAAGTGATGAACGCTACGACAATGTAGAAAAACCAGACACCATGGAAAACCCATTAGCCGCAGTACAAATGGGCCTAATTTACGTTAACCCTGAAGGTGTTAATGGTATACCCGATCCACAAAAAACGGCAGAT
The DNA here is from genome assembly GCF_014163745.1 of Pseudoalteromonas sp. SR44-2. NCBI lineage: Bacteria > Pseudomonadati > Pseudomonadota > Gammaproteobacteria > Alteromonadales > Pseudoalteromonadaceae > Pseudoalteromonas > Pseudoalteromonas sp. SR44-2. Next base: position 2,944 of record NZ_JACJDW010000022.1, read on the forward strand.
CACGTACGTGAAACATTTGCTCGCATGGCGATGGACGATGAAGAAACCGCAGCATTAACAGTGGGCGGCCATACAGTGGGTAAAACTCACGGTAATGGTAAAGCAGAGCACTTAGGTCCAGAGCCAGAAGCAGCAGACGTACACGAGCAAGGTTTAGGTTGGAACAGCACCAAAGAAGGCGGCTTTGGGCGTCATACTGTAACTTCAGGCCTTGAAGGCGCATGGACCACACACCCAACAACATGGGATAACGGATACTGCCACTTACTTTTAAATTACGAATGGGAACTCACTAAAAGCCCAGCTGGCGCTCATCAGTGGGAACCTGTAAATATTAAAGAAGAAGACAAACCAGTAGACGTAGAAGATCCATCAATTCGTTTAAACCCAATGATGACCGATGCCGATATGGCCATGAAAGTGGACCCTGCGTACCGTAAAATTATTGAGCGTTTTTATAACGACTTTGAATACTTCTCTGATGTATTTGCACGCGCATGGTTTAAGCTAACTCACCGCGATTTAGGTCCTAAAGCATGTTACTTAGGTAAAGATGCACCAAGCGAAGATCTAATTTGGCAAGATCCTATTCCAGCAGTTGATTACACATTATCAGACGATGAAATCACAAGCTTAAAAGCACAGCTACTTGATTGCGGTGTAAGCGCGAGTGATTTAATAAATACAGCGTGGGATAGTGCGCGTACGTATCGTGGTTCTGATAAACGCGGTGGCGCAAATGGCGCACGTATTCGTCTAGCACCACAAAAAGATTGGCAAGGTAATGAGCCAGAGCGCTTAGCAAGTGTGCTTAGTGCTCTTGAAAAAGTACAAGCGGGTTTATCTAAACCAGTAAGCATGGCCGATTTAATCGTATTAGGTGGCACAGCGGCTGTAGAGCAAGCTGCAAAACAAGCCGGTGTTAATGTAACAGTACCATTTGCACCAGGACGAGGAGACGCAACAGACGAAATGACTGATGCAGAATCGTTTGATGTACTAGAACCAATTCACGATGGCTTTAGAAACTGGCTGAAAAAAGATTACGCAGTATCAGCCGAAGAGTTATTACTAGAGCGCAGCCAATTAATGGGCTTAACAGCACCAGAAATGACTGCACTTATGGGCGGCATGCGTGTACTAGGCACAAACTACGCAGGCACTAAACATGGTGTATTTACTGATAATGTAGGCACGCTATCTACCGACTTTTTTGTAAACCTAACCGACATGGCTAACAACTGGAAGCCACTAGAGCCTGGTATATATAATATTGTTGAACGCAAAACAGGCACCATTAAATGGACTGCCACACGCGTAGATTTAGTGTTTGGTTCAAACTCTATTTTACGTGCCCTAAGTGAGTTTTATGCACAAGACGATAATAAAGAACGTTTTGTACATGACTTTGTAAATGCATGGGTAAAAGTAATGAACGCAGACAGGTTCGATCTTAAATAATCTGTACGCTAAATAAAAACGGGGGAGTATTGAATACTCCCCCGTTTTTTATGCGTTTTAATTTCACGGCTAGATAAGCCCGCTTTTTCTAAAGCAATAAAACTTATAAAAGTGCAAAAAGCTTTTGTAGTTGTGGCATATATTCGCTCACAAGTTCAAGGTTGTTTTCGCTTACTAAAGATTCTGTAGACTCCTCAGCTGCGCTTGATGACTTACCAAACGAACCCATTAACGAGCTAGCGCCTTTATCTTTAGCACTTTTCATACTTTGAAAACCGCCCATTACTTTATTAGCAGTTTCTTGATTATCAGCAGAAAGGCCCGACTTAAGATTTTCGATATAAGCCATTGATACTTCAGAACCTACAGTTACTAGCTGCTCTGGCGTAAAACCGTAACGGTTTGTAACACTCGCAAAGCTTTTGTATAGGTCTTGTTCTTTAATCATGCTTAATGCACTGTTAGCTAAAGAGCTTTGTTCGCCAACACTTTGATCTGCAGAACCACCTAGCATACTTGCTAAATCTAAGTCTTTTAACGACTCTTGGCTGCTTGCCCAGCTAGTCACAGCTGGCAGTGCTTTCATATAGCTTTGAAGTTGACCCTCGTTAATATCCTCTGCAAGGCTTGAGAAACTCATCGCTAATAAGCTAAGTGATACAAGTATTTTTTTCATTGAGCATTTCCTAGTATTAAAGTAGTGCCAATTAGAAACTAATAAGCAACACTTGCCAATACAAAATAAAATATTGGCTGATTTATAGTACAATTTATGAGAATTTATTTAAGTTCTAAGAATTTAGTCGATTCACCACAAGCTAATGTACTGATGATATAATGTATTTTTGACAAATAGAGCTGAACACAATGTTAACAATTTCAAATGCTGTCACTATCGATGAATGGGAACTAGAGCTCACAGCTATTCGTTCGCAAGGTGCCGGTGGTCAAAATGTTAATAAAGTAGCAAGTGCAATTCATTTACGTTTTGACATTAACCGCTCTAAACTACCTGACTTCTACAAAGAACGCTTACTTGCATTAAATGATACAAGAATTACCAAAGACGGCGTCTTAATCATTAAAGCGCAAAGCCACCGTACCCAAGAGCTAAACAGAGAAGATGCCCTTAAGCGTTTAAAGGATTTAATTCTTAGTGCTACGGTAGTTAATAAAGCGCGTCGAGCCACCAAGCCCAGCCGTAATTCACAGCGAAAGCGCATGGACAAAAAAACCAAGCATGGGCAAAACAAAGCGCTACGCGGCAGCATAAAGTTTTAGCTTTAAATGATATTAATAAAGTAGATAAGGGGCTTGATGTTTACATGCAGGCACTATTTTTACACCGTATTGCTTGTATAAAAATATAAGTGAGGGCTAGCCTCACTTATAATAACTATTAATATTTACTTAGCCATCTCTAAATCAGATTCTGCATCTGCCAACATTGCAAACTCTTCATCAGCGCTTTTAGCAACTAAGTGTTTTGAGCTGTAGCCAAAGTAATATACGGCGCCCACAATAAACAGCATCATAGTGTATAAAAATGCACGAGGGTCGAACGCATACACACCGGTTAATGCTATAAGCGAAAGCACTAAAGCAATACTTGACGTTACTACACCACCAGGGGTTTTATACGGGCGAGGTAAATCAGGTTGTTTAACGCGTAGTAAAATATGGCTCAGCGCCATTAATGCATACGATACCGTTGCACCTACTACAGCCATTGCAAGTATTAAATCACCCTCGCCACTAAGTGATACTAAAAAACCAAATACGGCAGGTACAATCAACGCACGTGCTGGCACTTTGCGATTAGTTGTAATCGACAACGAACGCGATAAATATCCGGCTCTAGATAAAGCAAACACTAAGCGACTATAGCCATAAATAATAGAGAAAAACGAAGCAACTAAACCCGCAAGCCCTAATATATTTACTACAGTTGCTAAGCCCTCACTACCCGATGCATTTAATGCATCAACCAAAGGTACAGCACTTGCGCCCATTGCAGCAGCGCCGCCAGCGCCAGGCACTAAAACAACAACTAAAAAAGCAGTAAATAACAAAAAGATCATTGCACCAATAATGCCTTTTGGCACATCTTTAGCGGGATCTTTTGCCTCTTCTGCAGCAAGCGGTACACCTTCCACCGCTAAAAATAACCACATGGCAAACGGTAATGCAGCCCAAACCCCGTACCAACCTAAAGGTAAAAACTCACTGGCTCCCACTGCATCGGTTACGGGGACGTCAAATAAGCGTGATGCATCAAAATTTGTAATTAAAACAAAAGCCGTTGCAATAATAGCTAATACTGCTAAACCACTTATTACCATCATTACTTTAAGTGCTTCTCCTACGCCTGCTAAATGAATTCCCACAAATAGTAAGTAAAATAATGCATATACCCATGGTCCATTAAATCCAGTGAGGGCTTCAACTGCAGAGCCTATAAAAATAACAATAGCAGCGGGTGCTAAGGCGTATTCAATTAATACCGCAAGCCCAGTTAAATAGCCTCCCGCAGGCCCCATAGCTTGGCGCGCAAAACTATAACCACCGCCTGCTGCAGGTATTGCAGCTGACATTTCAGCAAGCGACAATACCAGCGCTAAATACATAACTGCCATTAACACTGCAGCAATGGCAAAGCCACCCCAACCCGCTTCGGCAATACCAAAGTTCCAACCTGCAAAGTCACCCGATATTACATACGACACACCCAAACCTGCGAGTAATAACCACCCCGCAGTACCTCGTTTTAACTGTCTTTTAGCAAGGTACTCTGTATTATTAGTAGACATAACCCTTCTCCGTTGATGTTTAGTTTTTATTGTTTTATTTCATGTGTTTTTAATTAAAATTACTCAGCAATTAAAAAGTTAGTAGTTGAAACCTGATGCTCAATTACATCGTCTTGTGTACGGTCTTTTAAATTAACCCCAGTTAGTTTTAGTTTTTTAGCTTCACGTAATAAGTACAGCGCACGCCTAGCCGCTTCTGTATAAGGTAGGCCAGCAGGACGAATATTCGATATGCAATTACGACATGCATCGTTAAGTCCTGTTTTAGGCTCCCATGTTAAATACAAGCCAAGGCTATCTGGCGAACTAAGTCCTGGGCGCTCTCCTATTAACACCATAACCACCTGCGCATTTAGCAGCTCACCTATATCGTCGCCAATTGCTACTCGCCCTTGCTCAACCAAAGTAATGGGGGCAATTTTAAATTGCTTGTCTGTTGTAAGGTGCGCTAATAGCTCTGTTATAAATGGACATGCATTTTTTTGTACCGCCAACGAGGAGAGTCCATCAACCACTACAATCGCTAAATCGTATTTAGCCTGCGTAGTGTGCTTTTGTTTATTCATATAGCTGAGAAGTATTTGCCTACCATTTTCATCAAGCTTGCGGCCTAAATCGGGTCGCTGAAGGTAAGTAACCCTGTCAACGGCTTGGCTGTGTAAATGCAGGGGAGGGGCAACCTCTTTTAGAGCACTAATACTGCCTAGTTGCTCAGTCATTTTGTTAATATCAAGCGGAAAACTCACCGCATCGCGTGCTTGTGCATGAGATAGCTGAAAAGCAAGCATTTCTGAGGTTGGTAAACTTATACCTGCACGACCAAGCCCAATACGCGCATCGGTAAAACGCCGTAAATCACTCCAAGGGTTGTGCACTACATTACCGTTATTTTTATGCTCGTTTACTGAGTTATCTAATGTAGTGCTCTGTTTTGAACGTGAGTTCATGAGCCACCTCCAGCAATTGCACCCAGAGATTTAGCAAAAGCGGGAGGCAAGGTATCTGAAAGTGTAATATCGGAAGTGTTTTGCATTATTTTCATTTTGCTTAGCCATGCTTCAAACTCGGGGGCAGGTCTAGAGCCAAGTACACGGCGAACATATAATGCATCATGAAACGATGTCGTTTGGTAATTAAGCATAATATCGTCAGAGCCCGGTATTCCCATTACAAACGAGCAGCCTGCAACACCTAATAGCGTTAGCAAGTTATCCATATCGTTTTGATCAGCCTCTGCATGATTGGTGTAACACACGTCGCACCCCATCGGTATGCCCAATAACTTAGCGCAAAAGTGATCCTCAAGTCCTGCTCGGGTAATTTCTTTACCATCAAACAAATATTCAGGGCCAATAAACCCCACCACGGTATTTACCAGTAACGGGTTAAACTTACGAGCAACGGCATAAGCGCGAGCTTCGCACGTTTGCTGATCAAGCTCATGATGCGCATTTGCTGAAAGCGAACTGCCTTGCCCAGTTTCAAAATACATTACATTATTGCCAACAGTGCCACGCTTTAAACTCAAAGCGGCATCTTGCGCTTCAGCTAAGGTATTTAAATTAAAACCAAAACTTGAGTTAGTAGCCTCCGTGCCGCCAATCGATTGAAATACCAAATCAACCGGTGCGCCAGCTTCTATACATTCAATAGTGTTAGTAACATGGGTAAGCACACAGCTTTGCGTCGGTATGGCGTACTTTTGAATAACATCATCCATTAACGTCATTAACTTAATGGCTTGGGCAACGTTATCGGTTGCAGGGTTTATACCTATTACTGCATCGCCATTACCGTATAGCAGCCCATCAAGCATACATGCAGCAATACCATTAATATCGTCAGTTGGGTGATTTGGTTGTAAACGTGTAGATAAATGTCCAGGGAGGCCAATAGTATTTCTAAAAGCACTCGTAACATGGCACTTTTTAGCAATTAATATGAGATCTTGATTGCGCATTATTTTGCTAACAGCAGCAGCCATTTCCGGCGTAATACCTTGCCTTATACTTGCAAGTACAGCAGGTGTTGCAAAGTCACTTAAAAGCCAATTACGAAAATCGCCTACGGTTAAATGTGCAATAGCCATAAAGGCATTTGCATCGTGCTCGTCAATAATTAAGCGTGTAATTTCATCATCTTCGTAGGGAATAAGTACCTCATTTAAAAATGTTTTAAGAGGTACATCGGCCAATGTCATTTGTGCCACAGCACGTTCTTGTGCTGATTGTGCAATTACGCCCGCTAAGCGATCACCCGAACGCTGAGGTGTAGCTTTAGCCATTAACTGGGCTAAGTTCTTAAATTTATAAGTATGTGTACCTAAAGTGTAACTGTACGCTTGCCCCATGATTTACTCCACATAACTAATATGATCAACCTTGGTATAGGTTTTGCTGCATCTTTAGCTATAAATCAATTTTGAATAGTTACAAGACAGCTTATTTTGTACCAAGTAACTATCGAATTTCGGCAAAAGATTATTTATTAATCCAATTCAATTGGTTACATACGTAAAGCGGTGTTAACTTAACCATAATAAAAGTGTAACGAAAAAGAGCATCCCCTATATGGCGCAGCAAAATAGCTACAATGCACCACTAAAGAGCAAGGTGCAAACACACGATATAGACGAGCAAGCGCATAGCCTTACTCAATGGCAGCAAAAATACGATCAAATGAGCGACGGCAGCTTTTATGGTTGTATTGAAGAAACGGATTACGTCAATATTCATGTGTTTAAAGAATACACTGAGCGAGCGCTTCGTCAGCAATGTAACATAGCCCCTAATTCGGTTTGGCTTGGCATTCCTTGTCTGTCGCAGCAAAGTAAAATTAATGGTTTAGGTGTGGCAAGTAATCAATTTATGTGCCGTACAAGTGATAACGACTTTGAGCTGATAACCCCTGAGCAATTTAATATTTATGGTTTGGTAATCGATTGGAACTCAATTGAATATATGGCGCAGCTTCAAGGCGTAACATTGAAAAACCTCGTATCTGCACAATCAGCTCGTTTATCAGTGAGCAACTCATCTTTGCAAACGGCAAGACAAATAATTAATAGCATGGTTGTAGGCAAGGGCTTCGGACTTAGAACCGAATCACAGCAAGATATGCTAAACATGTTGGCACTACACTTATTACAAGCAGACAATCCGCAGCAAAATATTGCGCCAAGTTATAAACACCGAAAAGCCGTAGTAGATAAAGTAAAAGATTACGTGGCCACAAATCCACAAAACCCAATAACAATAACCGAGCTGTGCGAGCTTTCCTTTGTAAGTAGGCGCACACTTCAGTATAGCTTTGAGAGTATTTTAGGAATTAACCCTTTGCGGTTTTTACGTTTAACACGCTTAAATAATGTAAGGCGAGAGCTAAAAAAACCAAACCAAGATAAGCCCATTTCAGTAATAGCAGCCAATTGGGGATTTTGGCACGCGGGACAATTTGCTAAAGATTACACGCAACTATTTGGTGAAAACCCATCACAAACAGTTAAAAATAATAGTTTTAAAGGTTAAAAATGACACTTCTAACTTGAGTATAAGCACCTGTAGACGTGCAGCTTGCTGGCCTTTAAAAGCACCGCTTTTGCATTTAGTCGGCTGCATTAGTAACAAGTAACTTAATCACCACCGAAAAGTGAAAGAGAAAACAAGGACCAGTGACTAACATTACTCGTGTTTTCTTTGTGTAACGCACAGCGCCTCGATGGTGAAATATCATATAGCTTAAAAAAATGGACTTTGTCTGCTCATTTACTCCTCTTTTTCTTCTCTTTGTGCATTCATATTTTAAGGGCTGTTATTCACAAAGAGGTTTAGAGGCGCTGCGTTTTTAGAGGATTGCTTGGGAGTGAAAATAATAAAGAACTAAAAGTAAAAGCGAGGTATAAAACCTCGCTTACTATATTCAAAAGCCCTATTTGATCGGTGCTAATTAAGCCGCGATTAAATAGGACTCTTGTCCTGAATGCTTGTTGTTGCGTTTAAACGAGCCTTTGCCTTTTTTAGCTTTAACCACTTGTGGTTTAAATAATTTAGAGGTGACCATCGCCGCTAGTGCATTGTGGTTTATAACGCCTCGTCCTGTGTCTACCGCGCTGGTGTTTACGGTTTTTGCTTTAGATTTTTTAGTCATATATTTCCTATCAACTAATGGTTATTTTAAGTTAAATAATAAAGAGGCTTTTATATTGGCCTATTTAAGAGATGGCGATTGTAGGCTTAATTTTCAACCGCGCAAGTATTTTTAACATCCATTTGGTAGTTTTTTAATAATAAAAAAGCATAAAAAAAGCGCAGTTAATAACTGCGCTTATAATTACTTAGTTTACTTTATAAATTAAAAACTAAAGCTTACTTTTGCATAGTACGTTCTGCCGTCAAAGCCGTATGGCAATGCACGTACAGGGTATTTAAATGCGCCGTTGGTGATAAAATTAAGTACTTCGTCGTCGCCTAATTCATCTGGCGTTTCGTCAAATACATTATCGGCACCCACCGAAAGCGCAAACATGTCGTTAATTTGGTAGCTAACATTTAAATCAACTAACACAGCAGACTCAACCGTACTTGTTGGTTTAAATGACCCCGTAGGCGAAAGCTCACCAGGTAATGAAATATGGTCGTTACCAAAGTATTTTACATCTGTTTCGCCAAAGTAGTTAAAGCGAATGGTTGATGTGTAGGCATCGCGTTCGTAGTCAAACGTAAGCGTTGCACGTTCGCTCGGTTGTCCGTCGGTAAAAAAGCTGCGTTGTAAATCATCAAAAGCAACCGCTTCAGGAATACCGTCTTCAGCGTTTACGCCGTCAATTTTGGTATCGTTTAGGTTACCTGCAAAAGTTACTCCTAAATTACCGCCTTCAACTTCAGTGCGGTACGATGCAATAATATCAACACCTTGCGTAGTAGAATCAACTGAGTTTGAGAAGTAGTTAGCTTGCACAGCTCCCGTTGCTTGTAGCGCTGCAACTGCATCACCGCTAAACGATACGTCGTCAGCGGTAAGTAAGCTGCCAAGCGTTATACGGTCTTCAATTTCTACACGGTAAAAATCAACCGTTAACGAAAGCTCGCTTGTTACATCGTAAACAAAACCTGCACTGTAGTTTGTTGAGGTTTCAAGCTCTAAGCTATCTACACCTAACGCACTTGGGAAAGCGGTCCCTGTGTTTGCAGTGAACGACTGCGTTAAGGTACCGTCTGAGCCTAAGTTAGTTGTAAACGCTGTATAACCACTTTGTTGAAGTGATGGTGCTCTAAAACCAGTAGATACTGCACCACGTACTGCAAAGTCATCTGAAAATTCATAACGTGTTGCTAATTTACCAATTAAATCATCCCCAGCATCTGAGAAATCTTCATAACGTAGTGCACCACTTACGTTCCATGCATCGGTGATCATAGTTTCTACGTCTACATAAACTGCGTAGCTGTTACGGTCGCTGTCGTTAGCTGCTTCAGGGCGTAGGCCGTTATAAGCCTGAAAACCACACTGTGCAAATTGATCCGGATCGTTTACTGATGGGTACGATGTATCCATATTTGCTAAACCACACGCGTATGATGCTTCATCGCCAGGCACTATTTCGTAGTTTTCTTTACGGTATTCGGCGCCTACTGTTACATATAAAGGTTCACTACGGCCAATATTTACAATACCGTTTACATCAAGGTTAACCGTTGTTTGATCGAATCTAAAACCACCTGAGTAACCGCCAGTAGGCCCTGAGTTTGCTGCAATGTCGGCGTCGCTTGCATTTGGGTTATTAAATAAATACTCAGCCGCGTAAGAAGCATTTAATGTATTGCGTGATGTAAAATCGTATTGGTTTTCACCATAAACGGCCGATACATCGTAAGTCCAGTCTGTGTTTATATCGCCTTTAAAACCAAGCGCTACTGAAATATCTTGTGCTTCGTTATATATGCGCGGTAAAAAACCATCGCTGTATACTTGTGTTACGTTTTTAGAGGCTTCGTTAAAGTTACGGTAAAAACCATTACCCAGCGCCGTGCGCTCAGAGTAGCCACCAAACGAGTAAAGCTCGCCGTCGCCCATTGGTAATGCCATGTTGTAAAATAACGACGTAAATTCACTTTCTGAGTTACCTTGGCCCCAGCGTACATCTTCACTTAGCGTACCTGGTTCAACATTAAGCGAACCACCCGTATCGCGCTCTGCACGGTTAGTGCCGTCGGCATCACGGTACTCAAGCGATAGGTTAATAAAGCCGCCTTCGTTACCTAATTCAAAACCACGGTTTAAACCTGCTGAAATAGTGTCGCCGTCACCTTCACTTGTGCCGCCGTATTGTACAAAACCCGTTGTAATACCGGTTGAGTTATTAAGAGATAAGTTAATTACGCCTGCAATAGCATCAGAGCCATATTGCGCTGCTGCGCCATCGCGTAATACTTCAACGCCTTTAAGGGCCGTTAGCGGAATGGCATTCATATCGGTACCCGCAGCGCCTGCGCCTACTGTACCGTTAAGGCCAAAAATCGATTGGTTATGACGACGTTTACCATTTACTAATACAAGAGTTTGATCTGGCTGTAAGCCACGAAGTGTGGCGGGTCTAAATAAATCAGAACCGTCTGATACTTGTGTACGCGAAAAGTTAAATGAAGGCGCTGTCGCTTGCAGGCTTTGGCCAAGCTCGGTAAAGCCACCTTTGGTTAAATCATCTGCGTCAATTAAATCAATAGGAGAAGAAGACTCAGTAGAAGTACGGTTAGATACACGCGATCCTAATACAGATATTTGCTCTATGTTTTTAGCAGCTTGCACTGGTGCTTCTTCAGCGTTAACAATGCTTGGTGCGCTAAACGCGAAAGCAACGGCTACAACAAGTGTGTTTAAACGGTATGTTGGCATAGTGACGACCCTGTTTTTTTGTATTCTTAATAATATGTGTGTGGTTATGATGCTCATAACCTGTTGCAAACATCCTAGCAACATATGCAAACAAAAAGAAATGAAAAAAACTAAATATTTGGTCTAAGTATGCAAATAAACTTCAAGATAAGAAAAAACCACATCAAATCGGTTAAAATATATTCTAAGAAGGGATTGAACATCAAAAAATAGAATGTTTAACACTTTATTTACATTGTGGTTTTGTTCGTTAGTTTACGCTTTTAAAGGTAATAGGCAGCGAATGGTCGTACCTGTGCCTAATGTACTGTTAACTTCTATTTTTCCATCGTGATCGCTCACCATAGCGTATACAAGTGTCATACCCATACCGGTGCCTTTTCCGACTTCTTTTGTTGTGTAAAAAGGGTCAAACATATGCGCTATTGTGTCTTCACTCATTCCACAGCCATTATCTTTTACCTCAATACAGATATTTGTGTCTAGTTCAAAAATATTGACTTCAATAATGCAGCCTTTTTCTAAATCAAGCTCGCATGCTTGCCAAGCATTCATTAATAGGTTTACAAAAATCTGATTAATTGACGATAAATTGCACCAAATAAGTGGTAGTGGTTCAAACCGCGTTTTTATCTCGCATAGTTTGAGTTTGTTACTTAATAATCTTAAAGCATTATTAGCACCCGTTGTTACATCGGTTAGTTGCTTATCTTGCGAGGAGGATGGGTGGGCAAAGTTTAATAAGTCATGCACAATTTGTTTTATTCGTTTGAGTCCTTCAACGCTGTCGTTAACTTGTCCCTGCAAATTGTTATAAAGCCACGCATACGGATACTGTAAATTGAGTATGTCTATTTCGTGTTTAAAACGGCTATCTTTAATTTCATTGTTTAAGTATTGCTCGTTAAGTTTTAGCAACGTGATAAGCAAAGGGGTAGAATTTTGTAAGCTTTCTATATTACTCATTGCATAGGCAAGCGGGGTATTTATTTCGTGGGCTACGCCTGCACAAAGCGTTCCTAAGGTTGCCATTTTTTCGGTTTGCACAAACAGCATTTGCTGGTGTTCTAAATCGGCTACTTTTTTTTGTAGTTCATTATTTATGGCAACTAAAACGCTACTTTTATCTTTGAGTAATTGCTCTGCAGCTAAGCGCAGCTTTTGTTCGTTTAAAAAAGCACGTTCAAAATTACCATCTGATCCATCCATTCCCTTCATCCATATAGATAACTTTATACTTAACGTTTAGTCGTCTGTATGCAAATTTGCAACTTTAGTGCAGCCAAGGCCTAATATTATGCATAAGTAATTATCCACTTATTGCTAATAACCCCATTATATAAATACCACTTAATATAAAGGTAGTCACAAACACACCATAGAATATTTTTTTAAGCTATTATTTAACCTGAAATAATTTAAAGGCGATTCAATGACTCAAGTAACACCAAGCACACCAATAAATCAGGTTGATGTACTTTGCATTGATGATGATGAAATAGTACTACGCACGTTAACACGGCTACTTGAAGTAAATGGCCTGTCGGTTATTGTTAGCGATAACCCGCAAAGCGCACTAACGCTTTTTAAAAATCATGAGTTTGGTTTAATTATTAGCGATATGCGTATGCCGGTAATGAACGGCGCCGAGTTTTTAGAAAAAGCACGTGCGCTGGCACCCGACACTCAACGCATTTTATTAACCGGCTACGCCGACATACAAACCACTTTAGCGGCTGTTAATCAGGGCCAAATAAATGGTTATATTCAAAAGCCTTGGCAAAACGATTTATTACTTCGTAGCATTAGAGATAGCCTAGAAAAATTTGCACTAAAAAAACAAAATAAAAAATTAGAGGCACAAGTTAAAGCGCAAAACCAAGAGTTGCTAGAGCTTAATAACTCGCTTGAACAACGAGTAGAAAAACGCACCTTACAAATCAAACAGGTTTTAAAAAAGCTTGAAGACGCCAACGAGCGCGAAAAACAAGAGCATAAATCGACCGTAGAGCTGCTATATAATTTTGTTAACGCAAACCCTTACCTAGATGGTAACAAAGCACAAAATATTGCTAATACCTGTACACAAATAGCACTTTATTTAAACTTGTCGCAGAAAAGCATTGATCTTGCCCCTATGGCTGGTTACTTGGCGCAAATAGGCTTGCTTGCTATGGATCCTGATCTTTATAAAAAACCAGTTAACCGCTTAAACGAGCAACAACGCAAAACCTTTTATACTCATCCAAGTACTGCACAATTAATGTTAATGCCAGCAATACATTTACATGACTTGTCGGATGCTATTTATTATCAGTTTGAGCGCTTTAACGGAAACGGAATGCCCAAAGGCCTTGCCGGAAACGACATACCAATAGGCGCTATGGTGCTAGGTTTAGCGCGCGACTATTGGGATGCGTTTGAGCAGAGCAATGCAAGTGATGAAAAGCAGCGCCACGATGACGCACTCGAAAGTGTAAAACTTTATAGTGGATCGTTTTATCATCCTAAAATTGTACGTGCACTTGAAGCAAGCCATGCAAAACTACACGAACAAAAAAGTTCAGCAGGATCAGTGCTAATTTGTAACGCCCATGAACTCAAAGATCAAATGGTACTAGGCCATGCTCTACACAGCCATACGGGCATAATGTTGCTGCCCAAAGGTCATGTATTTGGCAGTAAATCGATAGAAAAACTCCAACAGCTAGAATCGAAAAAACCAACTCCGTTCAGAATAATGGTGAAAACTGCTAAATGATTGATCTAAACCGCAGTTTTTTTCGTTACAATGTGCATAAAATAGATTATTGAATTTGCTTGAAGGAGCACTCTGTGTCGCGATTTTCTGCGGTTACTGACAACCCCCATGATGGGCGTTTTAACCAAAAAACGGGAATACTGCTAACTAACCTAGGCAGCCCTGATGCACCAACAGCGGCTGCGCTTCGTACATATTTACGCGAATTTTTATCAGATCCACGCATTGTAGAAATACCACGCTTGGTATGGATGATAATTTTACATGGCATTATTTTACGCGTACGCCCAAAACGTTCGGCTAAATTATACGAGAGTATATGGACCGAAAACGGCTCACCACTGACCCACATTACTCGCCAGCAAAGTGTAAAGTTAAATGCCTTATTAAAAGAGCAAGGTTATACCAATACTGAAGTCGTAATGGCAATGCGTTATGGCAACCCTTCAATAGAGGCAGGCCTTGAAGAGCTTCGTGATAAAGGCTTAACGCGTATAATTATTTTACCAATGTACCCGCAATATTCTAGCCCAACTACGGGTTCTACGTTTGATGCTGTATCGAGCGTACTGCGTAAATGGCGCTGGGTGCCAGAACTACATTTTATAAATGGCTATCATAAAAACACCCGTTATATTGAGTCGCTTGCTAATAGTATTAGTGAGGATTTAGAAGCGAATGGTATGCCACAAAAAATTGTTTTTTCGTATCACGGTATGCCTAAATTGTTTTTAGATCGCGGCGATCCGTACCATTGCCTATGTTTACAAACCACGCGTTTAGTTGTCGAAAAACTAGGCCTTGATAAAGACAAAGTAATTAGTACTTTTCAAAGTCGATTTGGTAAAGCAGAGTGGTTAAAGCCTTATACCGACGCAACTCTTGCAGCCTTACCTGATGAAGGTATTACCGATGTAGCTATTATAAGTCCTGCTTTTAGCGCCGACTGCCTAGAAACACTTGAAGAGCTAGAAGGTGAAAACCGTGAAATATTCGAAAACGCAGGCGGCGAAAAATACCGTTACATAGCGGCACTAAACGACAGAGACGACCATATAGAAGCTGTGTTTGATGTTATAAAACCTATGTTGTAACCCAAGCTTACTAAAGCTAAATATATTACGCATTAAGCGGTGTTAAAATTAACACCGCTTTTTTGTTTTTAATGCTTTTAAAATATTTAGTTAATTAATTCACAAAGAGGTTAAGAGGCGCTGCGCTTTTAGAGTAGTGATAAAACATAAAAATACTGGTTTTGGCTTTTCTCATTTATCCCTCTTTTACTCCTCATTGTGCAAATAAAGGCTTTTAAAGAGCTAATTATTCACAAAGAGGTTAAGAGGCGCAGCGCTTTTAGAGTAAATGATACATATTGGCTGATCTGGTTTTTCTCAGTTATTACTGATTACCTTATCTTTGTGAAAGAAATTATTTATATTTTTAATAGTAATTAAAATAAATAAAAATGTACGTTTAAGGGGAGGCAATACCTAAGCTACAGCAATTAAACGCTATCGCTTAAAGTATAAATCAATCGCTTTTGTGAGGAGCTCGTCGAGTTGTTCTTCAAATTCTTCAATATTAATATCAAAGTGCTTTAAGTAAGCCCGAGCTTGAGCAAGTGATAAATTGCGGCTGTTAACGCTGTATTGTCGCTCGTCTATGGTTTTATCGTAACGTGGTAAAAATACAAATTGGCCATAAAAGGGGGATTTAATATGCTTGTTTGCAAAACGACAAAAATCTTCAATATGCTCAGCACCCTTAGGTCCAAGGCAACCTGGCTCAATGCGATACATTAAGCGAATTTTTTTGTCGTCATTTATTTGCATTTAAAGCCTTTATCTAAAAAACAGTACGCGTACTATTTTCCCATCTTTAATTTGATAACTCGAAATAAGTTCTGAGCGTTTATCAACTACGTTTTCGTCAGTTGAACAGGTTTCTGAAAGTTCGTGATCAATCACTATATCACCGTGCACTATGCGCTTAATTGGTGATGAGTGAATACACTTTAACTTTTTAAACATTAGCCCGTAACGTTCTATTAGTTTTTCTTTACCTTTAAATAATAGCTCATTAGGGAAAATATAAAACTCAACATCTTCGGCATATACACGAAGAAACTCTTCAATGTTACGTGCGTTATATGCTTTAACTAGCTGCTCTACCACAGCAAGTGATTCGCGCGATTGTTTAGCTTTAGTCTGCTGCTTAACTGTAAGTGCTTCTTTTGCTTGCGTTACTGCTTTTTCAGCTTCCGCTACAGCCACTGCTTTTTCTATTTTATTTTTAGGCTTTTCAGCAGGTTTAATTTGCTCGTCACCTAATACTTTTGAATCGTCTGGTTTAGTCGCATCAATTGTTGGCTTTTTAAGCTCT
Organism: Pseudoalteromonas sp. SR44-2; assembly: GCF_014163745.1. Classification (NCBI taxonomy): domain Bacteria; kingdom Pseudomonadati; phylum Pseudomonadota; class Gammaproteobacteria; order Alteromonadales; family Pseudoalteromonadaceae; genus Pseudoalteromonas; species Pseudoalteromonas sp. SR44-2. The sequence goes on from NZ_JACJDW010000022.1 coordinate 19,249, forward strand.
GGCGCTTTGTATTCAAGCGTATTTACTTTGTCGTCAGTGTTGGTTTGAGTTACTGATTGCTCATTTTCAACTTTTGGCTTTTCAACGCTTGCTTGAGCTTCAACTTGCGGCTCTTTTTGCTCAGGCTCGCTTTGCTCTGCGGCATAAGTAATTAGCGCAACGGTAGTGACTAATGAGGCTAAAATAATAGATAACGGTTTCATAACTTTCCTAAAATGAACACTAAATACGTGTAATACCAATTACATTAAATAGGCGATCTATTATAGCGTTAAAAAATAGCACAATAACAAGGCGAAAATTGTGACATATAGTTGTTCTATATGAATAACCTTTAACGCAGTTAGTGAGTTATTTAATACGATAGAATGATCATATTTTTGATAAAATTGGTATAAGGGTGCAACATAGCAAATTTTAACGTTATCGGGTAGTTAATACCACTACTGAAGCCTACCAGTACTGCTCTACCGTAATATTGCCGGGGTTTTTACGGCGGTTACGCGTAAAGTTTTTATCGAGAAGTAGCGCGGTTGTGTCTTTTACCATTTGTGGATTTCCGCAAATCATAAATTGCGCGTTACTGGGCTTTGGGTTTAACTTTACATATTCAAACAAGCGGTTGCTCTCAATTGCGTTAGTAATTCGCCCACTTAAGCCTTGTAATGGCTCCTCTCTACTTACAACAGGAATATAGTTGAGTTGTGCTGGGTACACTCTTAATAGCTCGTTAATAAGTGCCTGATAGCTTAAGTCGTTATTAAACCGTACGCCATGCACTAAATTTATAATTTTGTATTTTTTCCATACATCGGGCTGTTGTAATATCGATAAAAAAGGGCCTATGGCAGTGCCAGTCCCTAACATCCAAAGCTGATCACTTTGTGGTATTTCATCAAGGGTAAAAAAGCCGGTTGCGTGTTGTTCTATTAATACGGTGTCGCCAGGTTGTAAGGTAGCTAAACGAGGAGAAAGCAAACCGTCAATTACGTTAATAAGATAAAACTCGAGATCGGGGTTTTCAGGGGCATTCACATATGAATAAGCCCGAGCAATACGTTTGTCGCCATCCATTATTGAAAGCTTTGTAAATTGACCAGCTTTAAACGGCTCTACGTTTGCATTAACGGTTAAGCTAAAGAGTGTATCGCTCCACCACGTGACATTTTTTACTGTTGCTTCAACCCAATTAGACATAGTTACCTCTTGGTTTAGCTATTAAAGTTTTAAATAATTCACTCCATCAACATTAGCATTAAGTGACAAAGACTTACAGGAGAATATGACTAGATTTAAAGCAGTGATGTGTGCAGTAATTACCAATAAAATAATGTGAATAATCAGCTCTGCGATAAGAGTCATTAATTGTATAAGAGAAAGCGATGCTGCAGTAACTAAGAAAAATTAAGTCAAAAAACAGTGTTTTTTATTTTATCACTTACTTTAAAAGCGCTGCGTCTTATATCACCATTAGTGAACTATTTACTTGAAAAACTATTGCACTAGGAGAAGCCAAAGAGGAGTAAATGAGAAGAGCCAAGCCAGAAAACGAGTATTTTATCACTGACTCTAAAAGCGTAGCGTCTCTTAACCTCTTAGTGAATTATTTATTTAAGCCTTTATTAATTAATTTTATAGTTAAACTCAAATTCCACACATAAAAAAACGGCGCTAAATTTAGCACCGTTTTTATAAGTAATAAGAAAAAGTTTACGCTTTTTTCTCTTCACAACTTGCTAGGTATTCGTCAAACGTACCTTGGAAGTCGATTACTTTTTTATCTTTAATATCAATGATACGTGTAGCTAATGACGAAACAAACTCACGGTCATGGCTTACAAAAATAAGCGTACCTTCAAAGTCTTTAAGCGCGTTATTAAGCGCTTCAATAGCTTCCATATCCATGTGGTTAGTTGGTTCGTCCATAACAAGCACGTTAACGTCTTGCATCATTAACTTACCAAATAACAAACGGTTTTTTTCACCACCAGAACAGTTACGCGCTTTTTTGTTTGAATCGTCTGCTGTAAACAATAAACGGCCTAACATGCCACGAACCATTAAATCGTTGTGCTTAGCTGTACGCCATTGCGACATCCAATCAAACAACGTTAAATCGTTATCAAAATCTTTAGTGCTGTCTTGCGGGCAATAGCCAAAGCTCGCATTTTCAGACCATTTAATTTCGCCTTCATTACTTTTAAGCTCGTCTACTAAACAGCGTAAAAATGTAGTTTTACCCACACCATTTTCGCCAATTACGGCAAGCTTAGCGCCTGCTTCAAGTAAAAAGTCGCCGCCGCTAAATAACGTTTCGCCATCAAAACCATGGCCAAGCTTATTAACTTCAAGCGCCTGACGATACATTTTTTTACCTTCGTCAAACGAAAGCGATGGGCTCATACGGCTTGAAGATTTAACTTCATCAAGCTTAATTTTATCCATTTTTTTAGCGCGCGAACTTGCTTGCTTAGCTTTAGAAGCATTAGCACCAAAACGGTTAACAAAGTCTTGTAGCTCGTCAATTTCAGCGCTCTTTTTAGCGTTTTCAGCTAAAAGTTGCTCGCGTTGTAAGCCCGCAGCTTCTAAAAATTTCTCATAGTTACCAGGGTAAATACGCAGCTCACCGTAATCAATATCGGCCATGTGTGTACATACCGAGTTTAAAAAGTGACGGTCATGCGAAATAATAATCATCGTACATTTACGTTTGTTAAGCTCGTTAGCAAGCCACGTAATTGTATGAATATCCAAGTTATTGGTAGGCTCATCAAGTAGCAAAATGTCAGGGTTTGCAAATAACGCCTGCGCTAAAAGCACACGTAGTTTCCAACCTGGAGCAACGTTTGCCATTAAACCGTAATGAAATTCTTTATCGATACCCGCTTCAAGCAAAATTTCTTCAGCGCGGCTTTCTGCCGTGTAACCGTCCATTTCAGCAAATACACTTTCAAGATCGGCAACTTTCATACCGTCTTCTTCGCTCATTTCTGGTAACGAGTAAATACGTTCGCGTTCTTGCTTTACTTTCCAAAGCTCCACGTCGCCCATAATTACCGCGTCTACAACGCTGTATTGCTCAAAAGCAAACTGGTCTTGGCTTAGGTTACCTACTTTTAACCCTGGAGTAATAGACACATTACCCGCACTTGGAACAAGCGCACCGCTTAAAATTTTCATGAAAGTCGACTTGCCGCAGCCGTTAGCGCCAATTAAACCGTAACGGTTACCGTTACCAAATTTAGCTGAAATGTTTTCAAACAACGGCTCTGCGCCAAACTGCATCGTAATATTTGCGGTGGAGATCAAAAAAGGTAATCCTAGATTAGTACTGACAGGAGTACGCTGCAGCAAAACGCCACAAACAAGAACCAGACAATAGGGTAAATTAGCTGGCGAATTATACAGATCAGCCACAACGAATGAAAGATAAAAGGCAGCTAATTTATAACCAAGTAAAAATAACGGCAATTCTCGGTTTTAAGTCACTATTTTTAACGTATGTAGCGTTGAATGTGCTTACAGCCACAATGTAAATAATTACTAATGCCAAGCAATATTAAAGAGGGGGCGCCAAATAGCCAAGTTATTAGCCATGCTTTAATGCACAGGTTGATAAATTGACTTTATAGCCGCCGCATTTTTAGTAATTAATTGATTAACGGTCGCCACGTCATCGAGTGTTAGCGACTCCTTGCTTAGCATAAAGTGCACATTGTTAACGTTAATCGGTGTAATAGTTTTTACCTGCGAAATTGAGGAGTGTTTTTTTACAAAGTACTGCGCAACCACCGAGTCTTCAATAACATAGTCGATTCGTTTTTTATCTAACATGCTAAATCGATTATTTGCTTGAGCAGTAAGCACGACCTGTTTTGAATACTTGGTTGTGAGTTGTTCAAGCTCATCACCAAAAAAGCTTCCTCGGTTAATACCTGCTGTAAAATCTTGACTAAAAAGATCAGCCAAGCTGGTTACATCAGCCGAATCTTTATGTTTATAAAGCTGCATTATTTCTTCGCGATAAGGCAAACTAAAGTGCGCATATTGAGCACGTTGCTCTGTATAGCTTGCCGCGTAGGTTATATCTACTCGACCATTTTCAAGCTCAGCTTGAACACGCGAAAAACTCGGAAAATAAGTCCATTTAATACAAAATTTTGAATCTTTAAAAATAGCGTTTACAGCATCCACTTCTGTGCCTAAAAATGTATCACCTTGTTTTACAAGGTAAGGCGGCCAATTAGTTTCGTTAGTGCCCATTACCAATGTTTTTGAACACGCAAGGGCATTAAAGTGAGTAAATAGCAGTGTAGTAAATGTTAAAAATAAAGTTTTCATTACACTCTTAGTATTTAAACAGCGCATTAAGTGCTGTTTTGTTTTTGTTTATGTGCTCATTAATTATTGCAAGCTCAGTAACCGACACCGTTTGTTTGCTAAACATTAAATAAATATCGTCTTTATTTACATACTCAATGTTGGTTACTAATTTTATATTTGAGCCCTTTTGGCCAAAATAAGCACCCACTAACTCGTCTTCAATAGCAAAATCAATACGTTGTTTATTAAGCATTTCAAAGCGTTTACTGGTTGCACTGGTGTATTCAATCTGCTTTTTATATTTAGTTTTATATTGCTCAAATTCCTCGCCGTAATAGCTTCCAAAGTTAGCGCCAACCATAAAGCCTTGTTTAAAAATGTCTTCGAGGTTTTTAACGCTATGCTGATTATTTTTGTTTTCGTATAAGCGCATAACCTCAGTTCGGTAGTTATCACTAAAGTGCACATATTTAGCGCGTTCATCTGTATAACTTGCAGCCCACTCCAAATCAATACGGCCGTATTTAAGCTCAATAAAAGCCCGCTTAGAATTTGGTAGCAACTTAACTTCAAAACAAAAAGGGGAGTCAGCAAATATAATGTTGAGTGCATCAACCTCCAAGCCTTGCAGCTTACCGTTAATACCCATTACATAAGGCGGCCAAAAAGCATCGTGCGATGCCACGCTAAAGGTTCTTTCACAAGCAAATACATTAAATGGAGCCGTAAACAGCAAACATAAAAATACGGTAATTAATTTATTCATTACGCCTCATAGTTATTATTTTGCTCATTATTACAACAGTATAAACCAGGTTTTGTATTTTAGCGGCACGGGTTTGTGTGAATATGTAAAAACCATCCGTAATGATGAGAATGCCCAGTATGCAGGTGTTTATAGAGTGGGTATTACATTCGCGTTTACTGCTCAAGTGAGGTTGCCGAAGTTTGAACTTATGTTTTTAAATATATATTAAGAGCTTGTACTTAGCGTTTGAAAATTAAAGTAAAATTACATAATTGTTAAACTAGCCATACATTAATGCTAACTGCATCGTTTTTGTTAGTTATATAACTAATAAGCCTATATTTATTTTTAACAATCATGTAGATTGTTTCTATATGAATACTAACTTAACGAAAGTTGGTTATAAACAGATAAACCAAGGATCGGTATTATTGAGCCGTTCCATATGGAAATACTATTATGCGGTTGAAAGAAGCCCTCAGCGTTTTATCAAAGTCATCTCCTTATGCTGTATCTACAGAGCGCAGCACAAAGAATCAGAATGTTTTAGATACTATAAAGTCTTATTTATATATCCAAATGCCAATTGAATTAGCAGTAAATAAAGTTATCTCCTCGTTTGGTGCTAACGATAAAAAAGTGCTTTTTCTATGTGGCAGTAGTGGCGATGGTAAATCTGAATTACTCACAAAAGCCAAAGTTGACTTTGGATCGCGCGTTAAATTCCATTTAGATGCAACGCATAGTTTTGATCCCCATGGTACAGCGATTGAAACATTAGACAAAGTATTTAATGAGTTTGAAACAGCAAACACATCCTTAGTGGTAGGAATAAATGCCGGAATGCTAGGTAATTACGCTGAGGAAGGTCAAAACTTATTAATTCGTAGCAAAATTAGTACTTACCTTAATAATAAAAATGAGCCAGATGAAGCCGTAACTTTTATAAATTTTGAAGACTATCCAAAATTTGAAATTAGTGACGAAGGCTATAAGTGTGATTTTGCTAAAAAATTATTAGAAAGAATCACGCAAAGAGAAAACAATATAATTCGCCAGCTCCTTGAAAAGGAAAAGCTAGAACAAAGCGATCCTGCATCTTTACGATTAATTGCTAACTTTGAACTGCTTAGCTTACCTTCCGTACAAAAAGTAATTATAGATTTGCTATTTAAAGCTCGCTTAATGCGAGATCAATTTTTAACAGCTCGTGCATTACTCGATTTTGTTCACGAGCTTTTATTAGGTAATGGGTATTTATTCGATAATTTATTTGCCGGTGGTGACAATGAGCTAGCAAATAAAATTGAAAACTTTGATCCAGCTCATCTGCGTACTAAAGAAGTAGACCGCTTTATTCTTGCTTATGATCTAGGTTTGCCAGATATCGAGTTTATGGGTTTTAAAAACGCATTACATACTTTCGGAATTAAGCATATAAATAGTGGTGCCCAGTATCTTCGTTTGTTTTATCTGCTTAAATACGATGATTTTGCTAATAATTACCATAAAAAGTATTTAGAAGATTATAACGAGTCATTAATCGAAAGCTATATCAAGGTATATCAGTTACATAAATCTTATAACGGAGATAGTAAGCAAAAAATTAGCTTAAAAGAGTTTTATAGAGATACTTTAATTTCCGCTATAAGAACCTACATAAATCGGAATGCACCAAAGCTGGGTAAAAAATTCTACTTACTCTCGGATTTCGGAGATTATCAAATAGCAGCTCCAGCTGAACTAGCAATGGATATCAAATCTATCATTGCTTCAACGACGACTAATAGTTCGTTTTTTAATGCGAAACTAAAGTTACAAGATAAACAGTTTAAGCTACCAATTAATATAAATCTGCTTTCTCTACTTATTAATATTAACAATGGCTATCGCCCTAATAAGCACGATAAAAACTCCGTGATACTTTTAGACGAATTAGCTTCCGAAATAATTCAACAAGCTAAAGCTGCTACAGAAATAGTTATTACAGGCTTAGATGGTAAATACCACTTAGAGCTTGATGATGACGATATTATGGTAAGTGAGGGGTAATAGATGCCATTATTAGAAGAGTTAAAACCAAAAAATAATAGTGCCGCTAGTTATTTTCCTGTTTCAGCTAATAGCGCGAATAATAAGTATGACTGGGAAACCGTAGTTGGCTTTTTCATTAAGTCTTTGCATAGCCTTAAGCTTGAAAAAAATATCGTAGCACTAGACGATTTCAAAAAGTTATGTAAAACGCATTTTGTAGATAAATTAGACGGCGAACCTTTTTGGCATGTCATTGAAAAAATATATTTTGATAACTTACAAGTTTTAAATATAGCACCTGAAATGCAAGTGCTAAAAGTGTTAGACAGTGACTCAAGTAACTCAGGAGATGAGCGTTTAACGTCATTGTTTAATGGTTTAATGGGGGAAGTAGAAGTAAGTAACGCACCAAATGCGCAACTCAACTTTTTAGAGCAAGAAGTAAAGAAGGTTTTTGACTCACCACTCGTTACTAATCGCAACCAAAAAGTACGTAAACAACATATTGCTTATCTGCCATTTTTGTCAGAGAAATTTCAGCAAGACTTAAAGTTTTTAGTTAGCTACCCAGAACATTTTTTACAAAATATCAAAGCATTTTTAAAACTGTATGGTTTTTTATATACAGCACAATTATCTCTAAATATAAAAGGTTGGGCACAAACACCTGAGGTAAAACCTTGTTACTTTATTTTAGATAGTGAAAAAGCGAGTAAAGAGCGAACTAAACTGCAGCTTCATGGACACAAACAAGTTGTTGAATCTAGCTATGCATTATTTCCTTACTTGGCATTAAACGAAAGCTTACAAGATACAAAAAAGCGAATTTGCCCATTATGGAAATTAATTAACGAGTTAACCGATACCGATATTGAAATCTTAAATAACTACGCCGTTGCTTTTCATGATGATAGAAATTTAACGAGTCAACAACGCTTTGGATCTACAAGAAGTGAGTCAATTAATAATTTAATAAACCTATTTACAGAGCAATTTAAGAAAGGAGCCACTCGTGAGACTGCTTTTAACAATTTTGTAAAAGCGACCAGAGAAACTCTTATTAGACCATTTGAACAAAACCGACGTCGAGCAGGCTCATTTTTAGTATTAAACCAAGACTACCTCCTGTTGCTTACTAATTTGTGTATTGGTGAAAACGAAAAATTAAGACTCCATGAGTTACTAATCGAGTTTCAAAAACGCGGCATATTTTTCGATAAAAGTAGTGAAGAGTGTTTAATAGAGTTGTTTGAAAGAATGGGTAATGTAGAAAGAATGAGTGACAGTGGAGATGCAGTTTATGTCAAAAAAACTATATGAAGACTTTTTAGTTGAACACTTTTGTCAGTGGGCAACTAAAGGTTTTGAGGGCGAAAGCCGTTTTCAGTTTCGCTCGCCAGATAGCGATAACAGTTTAAAGCTTTATGAAGCAATGCTTCATAAAGCCGATACAACCGTTTCATTAGTAACAGATGACATAAATCAAATGCTTCCAGCAATTACGTTTGGTAATACAACGCTAATACCTGTTGTACATGGAGATAGTGACAAAGCATTAAGTGAAAACTTCATATCACACTTGCGTGATTTAGTATCAGCGCAGGATGGTCCTCTAAAAGATTGCGTGCTGTTAGTTATACACAACTCATACCTAGATACACTAATAAACTCAGCACGGGATTTAGGTAAAAATGGAGAAGTGTGGCACCCCTCTACAATAAAAAAATCGTTAAGTGAGCTTATTTCGTCAATTAGTGGTACCGATAAAGTATCGCAGTGCTTACTTGATCACCGCTTTAAACTAATCATTGAAGATGGTGCAACCATGTTTGGTTTTACTGAACTGTATGATGCGTTAGATGACGGTATTATTCAATTTAGTGAGTTAGGTCTTTTTAACGATAATACGATTGTGAATTGGGATGATACAGATCAGATAGATAATCGGTTATCGCAAAATCATCAGTTGTACGGCAATATTAGTGAGATTGTAGAAAAGTATCCCCAAGAGCTTGTAGAAAAGTTAGGCGATTTAGACCTTAGCGAAAAATTTGTAAACAGTAATTTTGGTGATGATCAAAATTGGGAAAAACTTGATTTTGGTGCAATTATTAAAGAGCGCCGCGACAATAAAGAAAACTTACTTGCTTTTGAAGATGAAACAATTGTAGGTCTAGGTTTTATAGTACGCGAAAACAAAAAAGAACGTCACTTAATAATTGAAATGCCTGCTGATAAAACAGAATTTAAAATTGAAGCTAGTTTTGTTGGCGGGAAAATTCAAAAAAATGAATTAAAACTACAGCATACAAAAGAGCCAATAGTGCTTGATGTAAATAATCGCTCTCAAAAACGAAGTGTTGCTGAAATTTCAGGTTTTTTTAATAATCAGCCACTTTATTTTAGTGTCGATTTTAAACGTGAAAAACCGCAAGAGCGTTTTAAATATAGAGTATTAGTTATACCACAAGGTAGTTTTTATCTTGATGACTTAACTGATAGCTTTTTACTTGCTACACACCCTAAAAAACAACTTATTACACTACAAACTAATGCCGGCACTTTAAAAATTGCAGAGCACGGAGAACTTGCTACTGTAACGCAATCAAATCAAACATTTTCAGTTCAAGATGTTCAAATTGTCGATTTTTCAAAGTTTGCAAACGAAACAGACAGTTTAACGTTCGCAGTACAAAGTGGTTCTTATGTGCTTAATTTTGAGGTGGATGGCGCTGTATCGTCAGACACATTAAGCTTACCGTTGATTTTAGATACAAACCTTTTTAACCGTTTATACAACGATAACTTTAATGGTTTATATAACCGAGCAAAAGAAAAAGTTGTAATAGATGGAAAAGACCTGACCCCAACAGGAATGCGTAAATATTTGTTAAATTGGGAAGCAAAATTACAGGATGAGCGAATACTTGCAACTCAAGTTGCAAATAGACCAGAAGTCACTTTAGATAATATTAAAAACGCTTTCCCAGAATTATTTGCAGCTTATGATTCATTATTTAATTACCTCGACGAAAAAAAGGCGCTCATAAGTACTTGTTCTTGGGGCTCTGAATTTTTGGGTTTAGTGAATAGTATTGTTAAGTGTTATTTATCTGAGGTTGAAAAATTAGAAACCAAATTACTGTTATCTCCGCAAGCTTTAATGCTAGTAAATATAGGTATTGCCGAGTTTGATGAGCAAGAGTATTTAACGCCATTACATCCACTTACATTGGCTTATTTTGCACAACTGGTTACACGTACTAGTGATGAAAATGACAATAGTTTTAATAGCTTACCTAAAGCGACAATTAAGCGATTAAATGCAGAAGGTTTATTGCCTTTTATATGGCACCCAACAGATGGCTTTGCTTATAACCAAGCGGTTGCTGATAATCGAATGTGGTGTAAATTTGTTTCAAATAAAAAAGCCGCTTTAACATATGTACGCCCGTTAGTTAGACAAAAAGTAAGTGAGTTTACAAAAGCATTTGATGTACTGTTTGATAAAGGTGGTAAAGAGACCGTTTATATCAATTCAATTAATAATGGTAATAACACATCGTTATTTTTGGGCTTAGTCGACTATTTAAAAAAGAAATCGCTTGATGAAGCAAACCGAATTCATGTAAATATTTACGATAAAGAATTACAACGCACTTATTTTGATGACTTTGCTGATGCTCCAAGTTACGACGAGTTAAAAAATATAGCAGAGCTAGGTAGCGAAAAAGATAAAGCAGATGCCATTGCAGATATGCTTAAAAGTCGTATCACCTATAGTAAATTTAGGTTAAGTGAAGACGATCCAATTTTTAAGTATGCCCATGTTAGTTTTGTCCGAAATGACACAACGGTAGAGCCTGTGCCTGTTGATGTACTTTCAGAAAAAACAGGGGTAGCGTGCCATGGTCTATTAGCCGGAGAAACTGCGTACCAAGAACAAAATACTTATTTTACAACATTTGGACTTAATAAACTGAATGTTGAAAGTACTTCAACTTTAAAACTGAGTAGCCAGTTTAATAGTTTAGCTAAAGCAGCTTGGTGTGGACAAAAGTACGAAACCAATAACGGATTAGCTTTAAAAGTCGCCGGTAAGCTATCTGAATTGCTCGATAGCGTTTATGAAAACTCAGTGTGGACAATTATAATAGACCCTAAAGTCACTTTAGACTTTTTTAAAGGTCAAAAAGACACTGTACTGATCCATTACTCTGATAATTTTACAAACTCAGCAAATTACGATGCAATAACAGTTACTAAACGACGCGACTTATACGATCAAGTACTTTCTCAAGGTGTCGCGGGATTAACCGATGAGTTTAATGCGTTTAATGGTGAATGGTTACTCAAAATGATCACCAGTAACGACAACGACCGTAAAGAGAAAAAAAGCATTATTGGTGCTTATAAATACGTAAATTGTTTATTGCATCAAAGCGATATTACGTGGGTGCCAATGAGCGTTGCTGAAATGATTCGTGTGGCTGGTAATATTGGCTTAAAAATGAGTGATAGTGACTTCTCTCGTTACTCACAAAACATTAAAAGTGGTGCTATATCCGACGACGTTTTATTTGTTGGTTTTAAAGGCACCAACATGTACTTATTACCGCTTGAAGTAAAAATTGGTAAAAAGCGAACTCATAGTAAAGGTATACAGCAAGCTAAAGAGCTTAAACGTTATCTGATAGAAAACTTGTTTGGACGTGATGACTTAGCAGGGCATTTATACCGAGGCTTGTTTATTCGCCAAGTATTAATGCAAGTTGATAAGTTTGAATTATACAAAGTATACGAGGGGGACTACTTTAGCGAGCTGCAAAACAATCGTGAATGGTGGTTACAAGGTGATTATCAAATTGCAGACGTAGAGAATTACCCGCAAGGCTTTATGATGGCGTTTTTTGAAAATGCTGACTTTGCTAAAGAAGAGTTCATGCTTGAGGACAACATTCTGCAAATCATTTTGCCAAGTGCCAATTTAAACCGTTTTATAAGTACACCACTTCAAGATCTATTTAAAAATATTAAAGTAGAGTATTTATCATACATAGATCAAAAGTACATATTAAATGGAGCAATAACACCTATAGAAGTTATTTTCAACAAAGATACAAACGATAGCTCTACTGATGATATTAATAAGCCAATTGAAAATGAAGAAAATACAACACCAAAACCAGCTAATGAAACGTTAGTAAATACAAAAGTTGTTGAACAGGAAAAGCAAAACCCAGCTAATCAAAGTTTAATAAGTACAAAGATTGTTGAGCAGGAAAAGCCTAATTCAGATGCATTAACCGATCGTGGAGTTGAGTTTTTAATATCTAAACTAAATATAAAAATCTCTAATAAAATACCTAAAACAATCTCATACAATATTATTAAGCTGCTCATATCTGATGAAGTGAAATCTTTTGAGATTGATAAAATCTATAACGAACACGTGGCTGCTTACAAAGATATTTTATCTTTAGCAAATAAAACGGATGTTTTAAGTTACGCAAAACTTAAAAGCAAAGCGAAAGAAGAATATAAATCTAACTATGTTGAACAGTTAAAACTCATCAGTACTGAGCTCGGTGTTGAATCAAGCCCTACTGAGATAAAAAAGAAAGACATATTACCAATTATAAATACTGTATCTGTGACAGAAAGTACCAATAAATATGAATTGTCTACATTTTTAAGTGATACAGAAGAGGCAAGTGGTGAGTTCAAATTTATTATTGATAGAATTAAACAAGCTAAAGGCCGCACTATAACGATAAAAGAGCTTTTAGCTCTCGATGAATCATGGTTTATAAGATTGCATAGAGTGCAGCTTAGCCATCTAAGGGCTCTGCAGCGCCTACAAAAGATATATAAAGAAAAGTTAGATTTTACAAATGAGCCAACTCAAAAGATTGAACCTACAACTACTGTTGAGCAGTTAAATAGTCATAGGCAGGAAAATAAGACATTAACTCCTCAAACACTTGTTTCAGATCTTGTGATCCCTCAAAAGTGTCTTTTAATTATTGAGATTCTTGCCAAGTTCTATAATAAACCACTAATTGTTAATGACTTACTGACGATATCAACTGATCGTTTAGAGTGGAAGAGTGGCGTAAATAGAGAAATGATTTCAGAATTTAAAAGCTTTAAGAAAACGATACTAACGGCTTTAAACTCATTGAGTCATACTGCTTTTAACTTATTTAAAAGCGATGATGCTAGAGATAATAACCTTGTAGCTGAACATAAAACGAGAAAAGCAGATTATTTATCAGATAACCAAAGTAATGATTCTAATCAGCATGTAAGTATGAAGATAGAGCCACCATTAAAGAGCGTTATCGAGAGCGAAGCTGAACCAGTTGTTAGCAATAAAATCGATAATCAAGATATTCCAGTCCCTTTATTAAAAGAACAAGCTGATATACCAAAAGAAATTTCTGTAGAAATTCATGAGTGGGCTAAAACTGCTTATTTTGATGACCCAGAAATGTTTAATATATTTGTCAGTGAACAAAATGAAGGGTATTTAACATTACTGCGTTTAAATTTTGATAATGTTCCCAATTGGTCACTCGAAGCTATCAAGGACCATGCTGCAAATAAATACGCTGAAGATTATGCTGCTCAAGTTCGGGAGATTAAAAGACAAGTAAAGTTTTTTATTGAGATAGATAGCTTAACTTTATCGAGAACACCTGAGCAATTACGTGAGTTTAAACAACAAGCAAGAGAAGAATATCCTGGCAATTATAGTGAGCAGCTAAGTTTTATTAAAAGGCAGCTAGACTTATCAGAAAAATATAGTCTACCGAAAAAGGATGATATATCTGATGAAGAAAAAATGGAAACAAACCTGCTACCAACTAATCTTACTGCTAATACTCAGATAGAGGCGTCATCCTCTAAAATTGTTACTCATTCAAACACCAAGGATTCATTAAAGGTGCTTGTTGGCCATGTAATACAAAACAACGAACCCGTTTATTGGGAGCCAACAAATACGGCTAAGTTTATGAATACCAATTCAGGCATTATTGGCACTATGGGTACAGGTAAAACTCAGTGTACTAAATCGGTAGTGACTCAGCTTTATCGTAATCAGCATAATAATGTTGATGGTAAGCCAATTGGTATACTTATCTTCGATTACAAATCGGATTATGTAGACGACAAGTTTATAAAAGTTACTAACGGTAAAAAGTTTAACTTACATAAACTACCTTACAACCCGCTTAGTTTATTTGGTGATACGCCAATGCTGCCTGTGCATACTGCGCGTGGCTTTTCTGAAACCATGGGTAAAGCATTTAATTTAGGGACTAAGCAGCAGCTTAAGTTACGTAAGTTAATTGGCGATGCCTACGATTTGGCAGGTATTCATAAAGCGAATAAATCTACATGGAGTAAAGCTGCACCTACTATGGCTGATTTGTGGTCATTATTTTTAGATAGTGACCCAGCAGAAGATTCACTTTACGCAGCGCTTGAGAGCATATGTGAGCTTGAAATATTTGAAGACGATACTAGCAAGTGTATGTCGCTTTACGATCTTGTAGATGGCATTACCGTAGTTGAGTTGGCAGGCTACCCAGGAGAAATACAAAACCTGGTTGTAGCGCTTACACTCGATTTGTTCTACTCGCAAATGCAAAAACAAGGCAAGCCAGAAGTACAAGGCGACTTTAGACAGGTTACTAAACTAGTACTGGTAGATGAAGCCGATAACTTTATGTCGCAAAATTTCCCAAGCCTTCGCAAAATATTAAAAGAAGGTCGTGAATACGGTGTTGGGGTAATTTTATCAACCCAAGATATCACCCATTTCAAAACCAGCGAAAATGACTATTCAGCGTACATTTTAAGCTGGATTGTGCATCGCGTAGCGCAAATAAAAACCCAAGATATTAAAGGCATATTCAATAAAGATGATAAATCAGAACAAGAACTACTGATGAAAAACATCCGCGAGCTTGAAAAGCACACCAGCCTTTACATTGATGGCGAAAAACAGATTAAACGTATTAAAGATAAGGCGTTTTGGGAGTTGCTTAATGATGAATGATTCAACAGTTTTAGAGAAAAAGATGCTAAGCCGAAAATCTCCTGAGGTCGTTGCATACATACAGATGGTTGAAAAAGCTAAACGTGACGCTGAAGTGGTTACGTTACGCGAGTGGTATGACTCGACATCTGCTCACCAACAGGAAATTATTGATTATATGGCTACTCATAAACAATTAGGTCCACTCGGTAAAGAGCTTCACAAGCGTGGAGTTAAACGAGTAACTGAAAGGTTTGGCGATAATGTACGCACTTTAGTTGAAGCAACTTATCAAAGAGAGCTGCTTGATACAGTCGCGCCTTTATGTGCTTTGTCATGTTTAAAAAAGCTACAATCTAAAAACTCCTAGATTGTTAAGTTTTTATGTATATCATTAAATTTAAAGGAAAGTAAATGAACCCAGTGTATGCAAGCGTGTATTCATTATTTGAGTATAAACCGTGTTATTTTATCCCCAAGTATCAAAGAGCTTACGCTTGGAAAGAAGAGCAGGTTAATGATTTTACTAAAGACATTAAGTCGTCTTTTAACAAACGTTACCAAGGGCGACCGAAGCAACATTTCTTTGGAGGGGTTATTAGTGTTATGTCTCAATATCCTAGGACTAATAATGTAAGTCAATTTGAGGTAATTGATGGACAACAACGGTTAAGTACTTTTAATTTACTGGTTAATATTATTTTGAGTAAATATAAAGACCTGGATACAAAAGCAAAAGAAGCTGAAAATAATGAATTATCAGAAAGATGTTGTACTCAAATTAATGATCTAACTCCTCGGTTTGTTGAATTTAATCAACTGATTGGAGAGGATACTACTGTGGTCAAAACTTTCAAAATGTCACGAAGGGATGATGATTATTATTCTGGCTTGATAAGAGGCCGAAATCCCGTAATTAGTAGAGATTCACATCAAAGGTTAAAGTTCGCGTATGACGAAATAACCAAAACGGTTAGTGATTTGATTGAAAGTGATTCATTAGATGAAATTTTTACAAGACTATCTGTATTAGAAAGTGTTTTAGCAGCTGATTTCAAAATATTGCACTTAGTTACAACTCAAAGAAATGATGCATACCAGCTTTTTCAAGTTATTAATGATCGAGGTACCTCATTAACAGACGCAGATTTGTTACGTTGTAAAATATTAGAGTTCATGGAAGGGAATAACGAGCAACAAGATGAGGCTGAAACAATTTTAGATGAAATAGTCTCACATTCTAAAACTGAAGACCATCTTGGTTGGGCTTTTGAAGCTAAGCTAGGCTTGAGGCCTAAATCAGGTGCTTTGTTTGATGAGTTTATGGAAAGTTATTTTGAGTTACAAGGGCTTGAAGAAATAAATATTACTCAACTTCAAGAGCTTTTAAATAGAACTAGAGCTTTAGGTGAAAGTATATCTTTAATAAGAAATCTAATCTTATGTGAATGGCCTTTTGAACGACAGTTACCAGTTGAAGCTTGGGATCGAGACCGTTTGCAAGTACTTATTGAATATATGGGAAATACGGCAGCTCTTCCCTTGTTGGTTACTGCTAACAAATTATCTCAAACTCAATTTTCAGAAATAGTTAGTATGCTAGAAAGATTCTTTTTTAGATTCAAAATGATGTGTAATGGTCACAATTCATTATTGAAAGCTATTTATATTAAGCATTCATCATTAATTCTTAATGACCCTGAGTCCTATAATGTTAACCAGTTAAGAGAAGATTTAAATACCCTCATAGCTAATAAGGCAAGTGAAGATATTTTTGGCATAGCAATTGAAGAGTTGCTTTATTCACCAAAAGGCAATAAGAAAAAGTTGAAACACATGCTAATTATGCTTTCTCAGTTTGGACGTTGGTATGATAATGGTGCTCAAGGTAACCCTACATGTTTAGATAAATCAGTCATTATTGACAGAAAAGAAGGTTGTACACTAGAGCATATCTACCCTAAAGGCCTTGATTCTGAAGCCCCTAACTTCGATATTGATCTTGAACCACTCAAGAATACAATTTTTAATCTGTGTTTACTAAGCTCAATAGATAATCGAATAGTTGATACTTCACCCTTCGAAGAGAAAAAGCAAGTTTTCCTAAATTCTTCACTATATATAACGAGAAAAGTTGGAGGCTATGATGAGTGGAACTTGGATTCATTAAATGATTTTAAAGCCTATATTAAAGAGGCTGCATTTAAAATTTTTGTTGCTTAGTCAATTATTGTTAAGATTTTTAAATTAGATATAGCCAAGTCTCGAAAGAGCTTGGCTTATTTATTTTCTACTTCGCCTTTTAAATTGAACTTGATAGTGTGTGCAGTGTTTTATAGTTCCTTAGCGCAGCAATTCCATCCTCAACATGCGCTGCCCATGCTGTTTGTAATTCTTTATCAGAATGCTCAGGGTAGCGTTGTTTAAGTAATAATTCAGTCACCATTTGGGTTTTACCTAACCAGGTGAATTTATCGAGTTTAAGGCTACCAGAGAGCTTATAGTCTTTTTCTTTATTGAACGTAAACCCCTTTTCGATAGAACGAAAAAACGCGATACGGGCGGCTACGTTGGGTGTAACGCCTGTTTTGCCTTTAAGAGTTTGTAGCTGCTCTTCAACGGCTTTATTAAGCCACATAGTTTGTGGGAGCATGTTATTTCGCCTCCTGTGCAAGCTCTGCCCAAAAATAACCTTCTCGCAGGGTTGAACAATTAGTATGTTGGTTAAATTCAATCTCGAACGCATGAGACACTTTATGCTCAATAGCTTGATAAAAGTCTTCGTCTACTTCGGTATCGGTTGAAAGCAGTATCACTTGCTCGCTGGCCTCTGGGAAATAGTGCCTAATTAGCTTATCGCGGTGCTTTGAATCTAAGCGGCCAAGTGGTGTGTCTACCACTACAGGCAGTACTTTACCCGAAAGTTTGCCAAGTGCCTCTAAAATAGCGAAGGCAAATATTTGCTTTTCGCCTGCCGACATAGATTTACGGTTAATAATAACGCCTTCGGCATCGACTAGGTTTACGTCAAAGCTAGTTGGGTCTATTTTAGCAGAGAGCTTTAAATCTTCTTTACGGGCAAGCTTACGGTACGCTTTTATAAATAGCTCTTCTAGCTGGGTTACGCGCAGCTCTGTAAGGGCGTGTTTAAAGTCTTGCAATACATATTGGCTTAGCTCAACACGCTCAACGGCTTTGTCGGCTGAGTGGTTATTTTTAAGCTTGGCGTAGTCTTTTTCAAGACGCTTTGCCAGCTCTAGCTCTTTAGCCTTATGATCTTTAGCTTTAAGTAGCTCGCTTATATATTCTTTACTTGTTGTATCGCGTTGTTTTTCAAGCTCGCGCAATGAGGTATACAGCTCATGTAAATCGGCAGCATCGGGGGCACGTTCAATATTTATTGAAAGCGAGCTTAGTTTATTTTGTGTTTCGCTAAGAGCTGTTGATAGCTCTTTTATTAATGCTTGCGACTGCGAAGCCTCTGTAACTTGTGCGTTTATAAGTGCAAATTCAGAGTCTGAAATATCAAGCTTTGGTTGTGCAAGTGCGGTTTGATTTACAAGCTGACCAAAGTAACTATTTACAGTTGCCATTATATCGCTGCTTTGGGCATCAAACTTTTGATTAAGCGCACTTTCAAGATTAGGTAGCGCTTGTACGAGCTCATTACCAAAGGCTTTAGCTTGCTTGATTTGTTGATCGCTGGTTAGCTGTTCAATTAAATTTTGCATTGCCGTTGGCGCAAGTGCCATTGGTAAGCTGCCGCTCAGCTCTTGGCGTATTTTTGCGGTAAGCTCTTTTTCAAGCTCTATCAACTCTGAGGCTTGTGCTTGCTCTTGATCTTTGGTTTTAGCCCATGCGCCACCTTGTGCTTGTATTTCGTGCTCTTTAGCGGCTATTTTGTTTTTAAGCTCTGTTAACTGTGCACCAATACTATCTGCTTTATCTCTTGTTGCATTTACTTGCTGGGTTATTTGGTGTTTTTGCTCTTCTGCCGCTTTAATTTTTTTAAGCGTATCTTTATCAGCGGTTTCAGCACCCAAGCCTTTTAAGTAAATATCAAGGTCGTTACTTAAACGATTAATAATATCGATACCTAGCAGTTTTTGTACAGCCTCTTTTAAGTAAGAGCCGGTATCGTCTTCTGCAAGCTCTGCTATTTTTTCACCATCAAAAAAGAATAAATCGCCAATTCCAGGCGGTACTATTTCGTGTAAAAATGCTTGTACTTGTTCTGAGTTTAACGAGTTATCTTGCTCGCCATTAATAGTAAGCGTTAACTTTTCATCGCCCTCAAGTTGCCATTTACGGGTTACTTCGTAAAGGTTATGCACGCCTTGATGCGTATGAGAAAAGCTAAGCGTTATGCAACCCTCAGCATCTTGCTTTTCTTTAGTGGCTGTTTTATTTGTTTGCTCGTTTAGGTAGCTTAGGTAATCTTTTTTAGTAATTACGGCACCAAGTGCACGCTTACCTAATAATGCTAAGCGAATCGCGGTTAGAATAGAGGTTTTACCTGCACCGTTTAAACCACCAAATAAAATAATAGGGCGTTCAAATACGCCTTCTTTACGCGGGTTTAAATCTATAGTGGTTTGGCCGTTAAAAACTCGAAAGTTATTTAGGGTCAGTGTTTTAAAAATCATTCTATGCCCTCTGCTTTAAGCAGTGCAGTAATTTGTTTAAGGTCGTCTTCTAGCGCTTTTACTTCGTTACTTTGGCGCATTTGGCTTTGGCGAATATCTAAATTAGACGCAATAATAACTTCGGCACTTTCCCAATCTTGCTGAATTAGACGACCAATACGATTAAAAATACCCGTACGACGAGCAAGGCCGCTCATTTGGGTTTCAACGTCTATTAGCTTTTTGATCATGTGTGGAGACACGCCATGCTTAGGTGCTATATCGTTCAGCAGCTGTCCTTCGCTTAAGCTAAATTGGTTAGAGTCGTCTATTGTCCAGTCGAGCTTTACGCCAAGTGCATCAAATACAATGCCTGGTAATGTGTCGTCCCAATCTGGCTCGTTAGGATCGTTTAACCATTCGTGCCTCACTGCATGTAATTCTTCAACGGTTATTACTTCTACATTACGACCTTGATCGTTAAACTGCTTTTGAATATTAAGTAATAAACGCATAGCATGTTGCCGATATTTTAATTTGTAAGGACCCGTTGTGTAGTCGTCTGTAAGTACGCGCTCTTTGTCTTCTTTTAGCGTTTTAAATGCTAAACGACCGTCGCGCCTAATGTGGTTACGGTATTTCTTTTTAAGCTTAGGCGATGTGCTACGCGATAAAATATTACGGTACTTAAGCAGTGGCGTCATCCACTGCTCGCCATTTTGAATGAGGCTTTCCATTGCTCGGTCGCGGGTTACTACGGTGCATGTCCAACAACCAAAACGAGAATTACCACACGATGGTGTAGTTTCATCAATAACCATTGGACACTCGCCCTGACCCGATGAATCTTTGTATAAATTCCACAATATGAGGTTTTTACCACCCCATGGGTTTTCCCATTCTAGGTCGTATTTATCAAACCATTTATTTTTAATGCCGTATGGCGTTTCTTCGGTTTTTAAATGGCATAGGCGCAGTATTTTCCACACATCGTCAACACTCCATGTATCTATTGGTGTATAAATAAAAGCGTTGCTTAAGGTTGTGTGTACAGCTAAGTCTGAGCCATCAATTTTATGTTTTTTAATTACCTGCGCACGTGATGCGCTTTCT
This sequence comes from Pseudoalteromonas sp. SR44-2, assembly GCF_014163745.1. NCBI lineage: Bacteria > Pseudomonadati > Pseudomonadota > Gammaproteobacteria > Alteromonadales > Pseudoalteromonadaceae > Pseudoalteromonas > Pseudoalteromonas sp. SR44-2. The sequence continues at coordinate 40,139 of NZ_JACJDW010000022.1, forward strand.
TCTGAACGTGAGCCTAATACCACAATTACTTCGTCGTATTCGCTTACGCGCTCTTTAATAAACGAGCTTACAGGGTCGATTTTCATTCGCTCTGTACACCAACGAAAGTTACGCGTTGGAGCAGGGTAGCCTTTACCTAATAAGTTAGCCCAAAATGTATTATTCGATTTTGGTACTACTTTATGAGAGGTAATTGGAAGACCTTCACGTTTAGCGCCTTCTTCAATTAACCTTAGTGATCTATCTACGTGATCAACCACCATTGGGGTTTCTACTAAGGTGTCTGATGCAACAACAAATACTGGCTTGTGGCGATCTTCTGGTTTTAAGCCAAGCAAAGCAAAATAAATTAGGGTCATTACTGCTGATGAGTCTTTACCACCGCTATAGCCAAGTACCCACGGACGTTTGTCGGCAAGGTATACACGTTGTGTGTCGGCTACAAAGTTATGTAGTTGGCTGCCTGCAAACGATTCGTTTTCGATAAACTCGATGTAATCTTGTAGGTCGTGCTGGTTTAATAATTTCATGCGTTCAAATATTCTTTTTCTTTTAGTACATCGTTTTTTGAAAGAGGTAAGCCTATTTCACGTTTAATTTGCATGCTTGTAAGGAAAATATTGCTCATTGCTTTTGATAACCTGCCATGTTGCATTGCTCTGTGAGCCCAAGCTTGATTGCTTTTAAGCCAGTTAATATTGGCTATTAATTTAAGTTTTGTTTGTTTTTCAGAATCGCTTAGTTTGATTAAGTCTCTACCAACTAAGGCTAATGCTTGAAGCCCAATACCATGAGCTGAGATATATTCTTGGCGAAATTCTGCAGCAGAAAGCTGTTTGTTTTGTACTTGTATCCATTCAGGCATATAAATATTTAGCAATTCCCAAAACTTTGCGGCTACTTGCCTTTCATCTTCATTAAAGCCTTCTTTAGTACCTTTACCAAGTAAAACTCGGTTTGCTTGCTTGATACCACTAAGGGTAAATAGTTTACTACTTTTAACGGCAATTGTAGAGCGTTCAAATTCGGTAAAGCCAGCAAAAGGCTTTGTATTTAAAGCTAAATACCGTGCGAGCTCTGATGCTTGATCGCGGTGATCGTACATTGTGCCAAGCGATGGGCTTGGGCGTACTGCATATTTATTTAAATCGGCAAACATTTGCTGGCTTCTTTGGAGGCCTTCGTCTACAAAAAACAAAACTGCAATGTTGTCTTGGCTTAATTCTGGGCGCTCTTTTAGGGCTTCTTCAATAGCTGCGCGACGGTGTTGGCCATCATTTATTAATATTTGCGCGTCCATGGGGACTTTTAAGCTACCAATATTGCTATTTTTTTCTACTTCTATAAAGTCGATTTCGGCGCCAATAGAAGCTGTGATTGCAGAAAATACATAATCATGAGGTGACTCAACTAAGTAACGAGCCATTTCGGGAATTCGACCTTTGTTAAGTGTACGTTGGGCTCTTAGCTCAACAGGGACTTCTTCTTCGTCATACATAAAGATTTTTGGTATGAGCCTCAAAGGGCAAGTTGCTATGTAAAAAGGTTTGCCCGCTTGCTGACCGCGAACTGCGGGAAAACTGTAGCAGTAGTTGTTTTCAAGGTTGCTCATAATTCAATCTCATTACGTAAGGTACGTAATATTATTACGTACCTTACGTAATAAATACAGTTTTTATTGTTTTGTTAAATGCAACTTTTTACTAGTTCCTTGTTATGAAAGAATTTATTTTTTAAAAAACTTATCCCCTTTTAATTCTACAGCCCAATATTCAAACACCTTTTGGAGTATAAGCCAATTGGGCCATTCTTTTTTGGGTACGCCCTTGAGCATATCAGTTAGCTTTTTATCAAATCGTTGTTGGCTTTTATACTCATTACTGCTTTTTAGTAAATAATCTAGTTTGTTATAAAGCGGCTGTAGCGGGTAGTCACTTCCGTAAAAAAAGTAGTCGATATCTTGCTCTAGCATTTTAACTTTTATTCGCTCGGTAAGTAGTGGGAGCTTTTTATTAAAATCATCGTATTTTAAAAAAGTAACTTTACCGGATCGCATGTGTACTTTTACTAAATCTACGTCGTCAATATCGCCATACAGTTGTACAGCACAGCCTATGTAAACACGCAGTATTGCCGGAAGTTGGTTTAAAAAACGGGTAGGTAAAATATATGAGTGGTTGTCGTACATTTCCCCTTGCTGAATTTGCTCATACGCTTGGTAACATGCATTGCCAATATTAGTAGGATCAGCAATTGAAAAAAGTAGTTTTTTAGCTTGCTCAAGCGCTTGGTTATAATCGTTAAAGTGAACTTTTAAATCCCGCGTTAGCCTTGCAGGCATATGACTTTTAGCTTGGCGTCTACCAAATAAGCTAAGTGCAAAGTAAACGAGTAAATCGTCTTTTCGTTTTTGCAGTGCTTGCTCAAATTCATTTTGTTCATAGTAATTTTGTAGCAAGTTAAATGCTTTATTATGGCTGGCGAAATACTTACGCAGTGTTGTACTTTGCTCAAACTCGTCGTTTGCAGGTAAACGACCAAAGTGAAGGCAGTGCTGCCAAAAATCATCAAGTAAGGTTTGGTGTTTTTCAAATAAGGTTTTTTGTTGAGCTTTAGGTAACGCCTTTGATTGCGCTCTTTGTGTTATATGTTGCCAATTATAATTTTGAAATTGTAGCTCTAGGTGGTGTGCTTCTTCTAACTGTGGGCATTTAAAAATAGCAATTATGCCTTGCCCAAACGCCATGGTTTTAACGTTTAAAGTTTGCTCTATGTAAGCTCTAATTTGAGCCTGGCTATAGTATTTTTGAAAGGTATTCCATTTAGTAATTATGCCGTCTTTATAGGGTTTAAAATGTTCTTGTTTAGCCTCGTTGGCGAGCATTACCGACACTAAAAGGAGTTGATTTGTGTACTGGTAAGCGTTTTTTAGTGTTTCGGTACGCTCATGTACGTTTTCGATTACGTTAAGTACAAACCCTAAATTAACTATATCGCTATTTTGTTTACACCCATTAGGGCGGTGCACTGGGTCCCATGCATTTATATTTAATCCATGAGCTTCAAGCTCTGTAGCATCGTCTGCTAGCCCGCAACCATAATCGAGTATTGAATAGTCTCCATTTAAATAACCGTACTTAGCAAGCTTTTGAAAAGGGGCAGAAAGCCTATCGCGATTTATTGCAGTTAAATGGCGTTGTATTTTTTCTATTTTTTGCTCTTTTTTGGGTTGTTTAACCTCAGCAACTTTATGAAGCATTCCTTTCTCGTCTAGCTTGTAACCTTTACGCTTTATTAAGTTTTTCCACTGTTGTTTAAAACCAATGTTTTTAGTGTTTTGGTATAAGCCTATTTGTTCACCTTCATTTGTTATTTTTTTATAGGCGTTGTAGTTATTGTTGGAGGGCAAAACAAATGTTTCTTTTCGATGCAATATAGGTGGGTTATCCGAATTGCTATAGTTTGTTGTTTTTATTGTTAGTTCTGCCGCGTCGATTGTATAACTAGTATGAAGTGCAGGGTAAGCGTAGTTATCAAAGTCGGGATAGTTTAATAAGGTGAACTTTAAATCGCGTTTATAGAGTTTTAGTAAGTTCCACGGCTCATTAATATTTAATTGGTTTATAGTGCTCTGAATAAAACTTAGTAGCTCTGGCTGAAGTGCTGTTTCAAGCGAGCTTTGATGTAAGTAAATAGCGGTAGGTAATGATTTACCATGCTTAAGTTTTTTAACTAAGTCACGGTATTTAGGAAAGCTTAATGATGAGGGTAAATTGGGATCCATTAAATTGACTCGAGCAGCTAAGATAATTAAATATACATAACGCTATAACCAACGACAAACATGAAAGCAGTTGCTGAGGCAATTTCCCCGTGATCACATCCGAAATTTAATTAATGATGAGTAATTAACAGCATGGATGCTGTTAAAAGCGTAGCTTGGCCATGGATGGCCTATCTACGCTGGTTACGTTCATATCATTAATTTAAATTGAGGAAATAATGTGATCCTCGGGGCGCCGTGGGGTTCCAAGGGGCGGTCGGCGGTATCCGCCCCTTGGTTGCCATCGCCAACGCGATATAAGTAAATTATTTTAAAAGCTTCGCTTTTCGCGCGAGCAAGCTGAGCGCTTACAGCCAATTTTAAGGCTGCTGCTCAGACATTTCCCCCTTCAACTTCACCTACAAACACATAATTAATGAGTAATTACCTCGCATGGATTCGAGGAAAGGGATGCTTGCACATGGATGTGCTTTCATCGCGTTTACGTTCATATTAATTTAGTGTTTAAAGATAAGTGAAATTGAGGGGCGCCGTGGGGTTCCAAGGGGCGGTCGGCGGTATCCGCCCCTTGGTTGCCATCGCCAACGCGATATAAGTAAATTATTTTAAAAGCTTCGCTTTTCGCGCGAGCAAGCTGGGCGCCTACAGGTGTTTAGGTGGGCTTTGTAGTGTGGGTTTGAATGATGCGACATGTACCTGTTTTTAAGGTATAAAGTAAACATTGTGATTATAGGAACTCATCATGGATGATTTATTAAACCAAGGTTTAAGCCTTTTATTTGTTATTGGTAGTGTTTATTCACTATTAGGTGTTTTGTTTTTCAAAATATGGCTTCATCAGAAAAATGCAAAACTACCTGTAGATCGTAAAAAGCTTAAACGTGTTGCAGCGCAGACACTTAATGAACAAGTTAATGATAAAGTTTTAGATGTAATAGGCTTAGTCTTTTTGTCTGCTTTGATAGTCACCATGCCTTTTGCTTTGAAAGGAATTGCTGAAATGTTTGCCAGCGGCAAGCTCAATTACTTTTTAATTATCGTGATTGCATTGGGACTAACGTATGTGGCACGAAAGCTTTGGGTTAAATCTAACGACTTAATAAAGCTAAAACTAGGACGTGATGCAGAATTAGCAGTTGCTTCAGAGCTTATAGAATTACAGTCACACGGTTATCAGGTATTTCATGATATACAAGCAGATGGTTTTAATATTGACCATTTAGTTGTTGGGCCAAATGGGATATTTGCTATTGAAACCAAAGGCAGACATAAACGAATAAAAGACGATACAAATTACAAAGTTAAATTTGAGAATAACCATTTAGCATTTCCTTCTTGGTTTGAAAGTAAGCCATTAGAGCAAGCTCAAAACCAAGCTAATTGGGTGAATAAATGGCTTTATGAATCTACCGGTTTTAATACTCCGGTTTTACCTGTTTTATGTTTTCCTGGTTGGTTTGTGGAACTAAAGCAGAGACCAACCTTTCCAATCGTTTCTCATAAACAAATAGTTAAAACTATCCTTTCAATGCGACAAGTTAGCTTAAATCAAGAGCAGCAGCGTGCTATTTGCTATCAAGTGGTGCAGCGAGCCTTAAACGATAGTAAGGCAATTTAAAAGCTTCGCTTTTCGCGCGAGCAAGCTGAGCGCCTACAGGTGTTTAGCTTGTCTATTAAGCTCAAAATGTCATTAACTTTCCATAAGTAACTTATGCTTTACTTATGGGGTTGTGTTTTATTTTACTTCCTATAAGTAAAGTAAGGTTTACTTATAGGCAGTAAATATACGTTCAAACTTAAAAGTAAGTTATATTTGACTTTTGGGTGGGCTACCCTAAAATAAATTGTATAAGTAAACTATAGTTGACCTTTAATGAGTGAATTACCAGCAAAAAAAACACTTGGAAGAGTTGTTAAACGCACTGAAATGCCTGATCTATCAAAGCCGTTTTCGTCGGTGCGGCTCGCTAAAGCGATTACTTCAAAGCGAACTGGCATGAAGCTTACATTGGTTGATGTATCGCAAGCACTTAATATTTCAAAGCCTACGCTGATAAAAATAGAAAAAGGTGATGTGAATGTGCAGTTTTTTAATGTACTCAAAGTGATGGAATACATGGGGCTGTCGTTTAGCCTTGTCAGTGATGACGAGTCGCACCACAATAACAAGGATGAGGTGAGCGATGCGCAGTGGTATTAAAAAAAATAGCTTAGATGTATTTATTGGGCATACGCAGAAGATAGGTGCGATAACTCTTGATATAGGCTCTGAAAATGAAATTGCATTTACCTATGAGCCTGAGTGGATTAATAAGGGTTTTGCTATTTCACCACACTTACCGCTCAATGGTGATTTTGACTCACGTGATGTGCGTAATTATTTACAAAACTTATTACCCGAGGGCAAAGGTCTTGATGAAATTATAAGTAGTACTACTATCTCTAAAAATAATACGTTTGGTTTGATTAAAGTAATTGGCGAGGAAACGTCAGGCGCTTTGTCGTTTAGAGCAAGTAACAGTACTTTAAAGCAAACATTTTTTCGTGAAGTAACTAATGATGAGCTAAGCCAAAAACTTAAACGCTTTGTACAAGTTGGAGAGCCAATTACTCATTGGGATGGCCGAACTCGGCTCTCTGTTGCTGGCGTTCAAGACAAACTAAACCTACTCGAAATCAATAATAAATTAGGATTTGGTGAAGGGGAGCTATGTTCTAATAAAATTTTTAAATTCGAAACAGGTACCGCGCCTTTCATTGCAGTAAATGAACTTTTTACCATGCTTTTGGCAAAAGAGTCGGGGCTCAATGTTCCCCATGTTGAGTTGCGCACTTATGCAGATGTAAGAGTATTTGTAATAGATCGCTTTGATAGGCGCGTTACACAAGATCAAAACCGTGTATTACGTCGTCATATTATTGATGGTTGCCAAGCCACTAATTTACCTCCTTCTTATAAATATGAGCGTCAGCATGGTGATGATGGGGATGGTATTTATATTCGAGATGGCGTTTCTTTTGCAAAACTATTTAATGTTAAAACAACGAATGTACAAGCGTATGAGGCTCAGCTTATTCGTTGGATGACATTTAATATTTTAGTACGTAATTACGATGCTCATGGCAAAAACATTAGTTTTTTTGTTGGTAAAAATGGTTTAGAGCTTACGCCGTTTTACGACTTGGTAAATATAGAGGCTATTATTGAGCAGGGAAGCATTGACCGTGATATGGGCTATTTACAGCCCAAAATATCAAGGTGTTATGCTATGTCAGTGGGTGAGCATAATTCGCAAAGTGCAGGCAATTTTACTAATGAGATTACAGCTTATATGTTAGCTGATTTTGCTGATGAATTTGCTATTTCACTACCACGGATGCAACTACTTATGAGTCAAACCGTTGACTCTGTATTAGCCGCAATTGATACTGCTAAAGTTTCTGCTGTTAAAAATAACTTGTCTACTGCTGAATTAGCACACATTGATTTGTGCATAAAAATAATTAATAAAGCTGCAAATAAGCTGAGTGAGCAAATAATACAACTACCAAATATGGATGCATTTATTTAAATATTAGAAAATAAATACACGTATTTTGAGTAAGTCATTCATATTTTGGTTGTCAGCATCAACGCGATATTTACAAATTAAAATTAAAAGCGCGAGATAAATTCCGGCTTACAATTTAAAAGCTACGCTTTTCGCGCGAGCAAGCTTCGCGCCTACAGATGTTTAGCTTGTCCTTATTTAAAAGCCAAAGCGCAATATAAAATCGCACCTACGCTTTTGTTAAGAGTGGTGTTTGCATTATTGTAGGTGAGGTTTTATACCTCGCATAAAAATACATTTTTTACCACAGGAAAGTGAATTACTGTTCAATGTAGCGCTTAAAAGTAATGAGGCAATTAACCCTGCTATTCGCCTCATTGCATGAGGCAAATAAATAACATAGACTGAAGCTAATTACCTTTAGGACTAAAGACTATGTGGATATGGCAACAGCAAAACTGGCCAAACTTTACGTGGGATGCTACAGCGCTTGCTCCTTTACTAAGGGATCTTTCATATAATCAAGGTTTACTAGTAGGGCGTATGGGCGTGCAAAGTGCTCAACAAAAGCAGCAAGCCCTTGATACCTTACTTGCAAATATTATTCACTCCAGTGCGATTGAGGGTGAAAAGCTTAATGCATTTTCGGTTCGCTCTTCTCTTGCTAAAAGGCTCAATATTAATGAGCAACCTTACCCAACAACAGTGCAAAGCGATAATCTTGCTGAGATTATGCTTGATGCAATAAATAACACAGACTCACCGCTTAATTTAGAGCGAGTGCTTCATTGGCATCGCTTATTGTTTGCAGGTGAGCAAAGCTTATTTACTAAAATTGAGGGCGGGCAATTGCGTGGTGACGAGCCAATGCAAGTGGTATCGGGGCGCTTAGATAAACCGGTATTACATTTTACGGCGCCTCCTAAAGAGCGAGTAAATAAAGAGCTTTCGCTATTTTTTAACTGGTTTAACAAAACGCAAAACGAACCTCAAATAGATCCTTTTATTCGGGCAGCTATCGCACATTTATGGTTTGTTACAATACATCCACTTGAGGATGGTAATGGGCGTATTACACGCCTTATAACCGACCTGGCATTAGCGCAAGAACATGCTGAGTCAATTCGATTTTACGCTATGTCGGTGGCTATTTTAGAAGACAGAAAAAGCTACTACGAGGTGCTTGAAGCCACTCAACGTGGAGATCTTTGTATTACAAAGTGGGTTAAATGGTTTTTATGTACGCTTAATAATGCGATACACCATACGCTTAATAATATTGAGCAAACAATTTTTAAAACCAATTACTGGGCAAGTAAAGATCAAACAAAGCTAGGTGAGCAGCAAGTAAAAGTGCTTAATAAGTTACTTGATGGCCAATTTGAACAGGGTATTAGTGCGAGTCAGTATCAAAAGGTAGCTAAGGTTAGCCGTGCAACCGCAACACGCCATTTATCGGACTTGCAAACGCTTGGATTTTTAACGAAAACCGCCGCAGGTGGGCGTAGTACACGTTACAAAATTGCCTAATGAGGCAATTATACATATTATTCGCCTCACTATGTGAGGCGAATAGGTATTTGAATTGTTGTAGGGGAGGTTTTATACCTCGCGGGTGTTTTTATAAGAACAAAGCGCGATGTAAAATCGCACCTACGGTTTTGTTCAGTGCAGTGGTTTAATTATTGTAGGTGAGGTTTTATCTATGAATCTTTGTTTAGCTCTGTAATCGCTTTAATACTAAATGCGTGCATAGTTGTGTAGTGTTGCTTTTTAATGATTGTTTTAACGATACTTTGGTCAATATTTAAGTAATCGTGAACAAGAGCATTTCGTAAGCCTATAATTTTACGCCATGACAGTAGTTCTGCCTCGCTCAAAAAGCCCAAATTAGTAAGTTCGCTAAATGTTTGATAGGCGTTGCTACTGGTACTACTTTTGTGCTGCTTTAGCCAATGCTTTGATAAACCAATACACACCTCGGTCATTAACTGTAGTAATCGCTCTGCAGCTCGGTAGTCTCTACTATTAAGTGAATCGATTTGACTGAGTTCGTCGAGTTCTTGCATATATTCGTCAATATGGCGTGTTACTTCACTTAAATAAAGTGTAATTCCGGTATCAGTCATGTTTACTCGCTATGGTTTCAAATTCGAACTGGCTATATATACGCTGCTGCTCTTTCATCGCTCTAACACTATTATTGCTTATAATTATTTTTCCATATTCAATAACGTTGAAAGCTAAATAACTTGGAATAATATTTATATCAACAATCGAAATAAGTTGTTCGTTAAGATTAAGTGCATTACTTATTTCAAGCTCAAGCTCTTTTGGCCTAAGGCGCTTATCGAACGATTCCAGATCAAAGTTTTTAAATGCTATGGCTAAGTCAATGTCACTATGAGGCTGAGCTGTCCCTTTTGCATGGGAGCCATATAGCCAAACTACATCAATGTCGGTGTTTTGATGTAAATACTCAATTATTTTTTGTATAACTTCATTTGCCACGAAAAAGTAACCATTGATAAAAACAGTAATAATAACCTATCAGTTTTATAGTGAACATTAAAACTGATATTTGTTTTATTTAATTTAAAAGCTTCGCTTTTCGCGCGAGCAAGCTTTGCGCCTTGTATCTACAGGTGTTTAGGCGGGCTTTGTAGTGTTGATTGTGGTGTTTGAATTATTGTAGGTGAGGTTTTATACCTCGCATGGTGTTTTTTATAATGCCAAAGCGCGATGTAAAATCGCACCTACGGGTTTGTTGAGTGTGGTGTTTGAGTTGTTGTAGGTGAGGTTTTATACCTCGCATGGTGTTTTTATAAAGCCAAAGCGCGATGTAAAATCGCACCTACGGGTTTGTTCAGTGCAGTGGTTTAATTGTTGTAGGGGAGGTTTTATACCTCGCGGGTGTTTTTATAAGAACAAAGCGCGATGTAAATTCCAGCCTACAATTTAAAAGCTTCGGTTTCCTCTTATTCCAATCGCGTTACTTTTACTTTTATTTTACCTGCATTAGCGCCATAAAAGCGGCTTAGGTCGTTTGCGAATGGGCAAAACTCGCCAGATTTATCCATTTTAATGTCGGCGCCGTTGGCTATTTCAAAAAGGTGGTCGTCGTTTTTATTTATAGCACCAATAAGTGAAAACCATTGTGCGCGAGGGAATCGTCTAAATGGTTCAAGCACAGCCATTGGGATTTCTTTTACGCCAAGTTGTACGTTATCGCGGTTCCAGCCTAATGGCGTGCACTTTATGCCATCGTCAAACCAGTATTGATTTGGGTATGGGGTAAAGCGGTACGTAGCGCCTTGCTCTAGCATAAGGCCGGTTGCGTTGTATTGCTCTGAGGCAAATACCATTACATCTTGGCTTTGGTTAATGCTCAGCACATTCATGTTTTGATTAGCCAGCTCTATATGTTGGCTTAAACCAATAAAGCTAAGTGTGGTGTTGTCGTTGTAGCTAATTTTGTAATGCAGTTTTTTTAGCGATTCTGGGCGGTAACTGGTTAGCTTATTAATGCGTTCGGCTACGCTGTAGTGCACTAAAGGCTCAAGGTTGCTGGCTTCGTCATCAATTAATACATAGCACTGCCTATCTACTAATTTAAAAAATGGGTTAAACCAAAAGTAATTTTGTTGATGGCTTAATGCGAGCGGATCGGGCGTTACGGTTACGTCATCTTGTGCTACTAAGTTGCTATCGGGGAGTAGGGTTTCGTAATCTATATCGTGGCTAGTGAGTAACGAAATATTAAGCGGTTGCTCTATTAACCACTCAAGTGCGTAGCGCAAGCAAATATCGGCTAGGCCATCGCGGTAGTAACCGCCGCCAATGTCTGAATGCGCTCCTGCAAACCATAGCTCGGTAATATTGCTTTGATGGTTCATGAGTGTGGGTTCAAAGGCGCGGCGTTTTTCATCAAGGGCTACGCAGTGCAGCGCGTGAGTAATGTTGTTGGCAATGGTGTGGTTTTCAAAAATAACGTGCTCTGCGCCGCGTGTAGCTTTACTTACTTTTGATAAGCCAATAGAGGCGACAGTATCAAACACACATACGTAAACATTATCAGCAATTAAAGGCTCTAGGATTTTGGCAAAACGCCTAGCGAGTGCACCGCCTCGGCTAAAACCCGTTAGCAGTATGGTATCACCTATTAGGTAGTGAGCTTTAAAGTCGCTTAATGCTTGATTTAAGATACTGGCTACGTCGTCGCCACGAGGTGCAAGGGTTTGGTTTAAAATGCGTTTAAGGCGGCTGCCTTTAGTGCCAATACCTTGATAATAAAAACTGAGTTGGTTAGCAAAAGGAGTAATGGGGGAGTCTTCTAATTTACCGCCAAGCAGTAAATGCAATTTTAGAATGTTGGTAATATTAGAGTCTTCTTTAAAATGCTCTGAGCTAAATTGCTCTGCATCACGGGGCTCGTTTCCTGTGCCGTCAAAGTTAAGAATTAGCGTTTTACCCGTCATAACCCAATTTCCTTAGTTGTTTTAAATACTCTACACAGACAATGTTAAAAATTAAAGACAATATTCATCAAGTAATGGCTCGCCTGTTATGTAGATCAGTGATTATTAAAAATATAGTGATTTAGCTCTGTGCCCTCAGCGGGTTTTAGTGCAGGGTTAAGTTGTACTAACTGCTGATAAACTTCAGGATAAAATGTTTTTAATCGGGCAACGCGAGAAAAGTGGTTTGGTTCAAATTTTTCTACAAGCTGCAACGCTAAAGGGACCATTGGGCTCAACTCACCTTGGGTGTAGCTTTGTTCTAGCGCTAAGTCGAGTATATCTACGCCAAGTTTACTGGGAACAGTCGGTATTTTATTATCAATTAGAAATTGGACTACTTCGACAGAAGATGATGCAGCTTGTATATAAACGTCGCGTCCACGTATATCGGTAATCGAAAAATCAAAACCAAGTTGTGCAAGTTCTTGCCATTTTTTTAGTGGAAACCAGCTTAGTCTAACCAAATCCTTTGGAGGGACGGGTAGTGTTCGGCTATTCCAAATAGGAACTAAGTCATATGGATTTTCAAGTAACCTAATAAATAGCACGTTTGTTTCTGTTTGGTTTAGTGGAGTTGTTTGGCTGTATTCAAGTGCTTTTTTAAATTCTTTTTTAGCTAAATACTCACGAAATACATTATCGCTTCTATCTGAAGAGGTACGACCGGCAAGAGTGTTCCACCAATAATTCACTAAAACAGGGTCTATATCTTGTAATACGTCTTCAAAGTTGCTGCCATATTCTTTTTCAATTTCGCGAACTTTTGCGTAAGCGTCTCTATCTTGTATGAGCTTTTGGGCTGCAAATAGCTCCTTTGGTAGTTGACTACAATTGCTTGAGTATGAATCTAGTTCTTCTTTTTTAAGTTGTATTTCTTGTAAAAATTGAGATATTTCAGAACTATCTGGCTCAGTTACTTGTGGCAATGTGGCGTTGTCTATTTTACCAATAGGGCTAAAGTAAGCATATTGCTCAGGGTTTTCCTGCCCATTAATATAGGCGCCTTGCTGGTAAATAAAATCACTTACAAAAGAAACGCCTTTGCCATTTAGGTCGTCATTAGCATTGCCGCTATGAGCTTTATAGCCCTGCTCTGTGAGGTAGTCCAACATTTGAGTATGCTTTGCATCTAAAGGGGCTGGCGTTAAGTTACCACTTTTAGGCAGGTTTACTATTGCAACATCTAAACCAGTAAATAAGCCAGGCCGATTGGTTGGTGTTACGCCTAGTTGTTGTAGTGCTTTTACAAGCGGTAAATTAAACTGGCTTACGGCAATATCAGCCATGTTATACAAAACAGAATTTTCTTCGTACAGCGGCATAGCATCCAGTGCCGGCACCTGCTTCATAAGTGCAAAAATATACTCATTAGGAATGTTGTTTTTAATTGCAGTAGCTAACTCATTAACTGTAAATTGGTTAGTTGAAATTGCCTGCTCAAACTCTTTTGGCGTAAATTTATTTGCATTAAGCACAAACAATGTCGCCGGGGAAATAACTTCACTGCCCTCAAGTTTAATAAACGTTTTAGAGTAAGTGGTAAATGTATCAGTGTTGTTTAATAAAGCATAAAGGGTTTCTTTTTGTACATTTTCATCAAGGGGTACACTCAGAGTCAGTCCTGAAGGGCTATGTTTATTATCTCCAAGCTGTTGAATCATTTCTTTTACTTTTTCATTGGTGAAGCCTTTAATTGCCTCAATGCCTTGCCAATTAGCTAATTCGTCTAAAGAGCTAGTAATACTAAGCTGCTGCTTTTGCTCAGCAACTATGGCATCTCTTAAAAAGGCAATATATTGACGCTTATAGATTCCTGATAGGGTTGCATACTTTAAAAGCGTGGGGACCGACGTCCCTTTTTTAAGCTCACTCACAAAAAATGAAACAAGCGATTGGTTTAAATTATTTATTTTTATATGTTGTTGCTGTGATTGATCTCTACAAAGGCGAATATCTTTTTTTAGATCTGTGACTATTCTTAGCGGTGTGCCTTCTACGGGCTGCTTTTTATTAACTAAATTAGGCTCAGTGGCATTTGGTGCAGCCACGTTGGTCTGCTCTACAGCGGCTGTGTTAGGCTGGGTTTTAAATAGATATACTGCCAAAGCCGCTATAATTATAAGTCCGAGAAGTCGCTTTTTCATAACCGCCAATCCTTTGATGTTATTAAAATATTCTCACATCGTACTACTTTAGGTACGCAAAGTGCAAAAAGCCTTAAGAGATAATACTTATTAACTCTTGAAGCTTTTTAGTGGTTTGCTGAGCGTACTTAATTTATTAGTGCAACTTCATTTTAGGGCGCACTACACGCAGCACTTTTTCGCTTATCCATAATGCAAAGGTTTTTGCGCTACCGTGTATGGCGCGTTGGTGCATACGGTATAAAGATATATACATAAAGCGGGCAATTTTACCTTCAATAAAAAAGGTATTGCTGGTTAGATTGCCCATTAAGTTACCTACAGTGCTGTAGCTTGATAAGTTAACAAGTGAGCCATGGTCGCTGTATTTAAAGCCGCGCAGTGGTTGCTGCTTTAGCGTTGCGATTAGATTTTTTTCGACGCACTGCGCCATTTGATGCGCCGATTGTGCGCGTGGTGGTACTTGCTTACCGTCGGCTTGGGTAAATGCGCAGCAATCGCCTAATACAAAAATGCTTTCGTCTACGGTGCTTTGTAAAAACTCGTTTACTTGAATTTGGTTGCTGCGCGTCAGCTCAAAAATACCTAAGTCTTTAATAAAATCAGGTGCTTTTACGCCTGCTGCCCACACCATAATATCGGCATCAATGTGTTCTTCGTCTTTGGTGATAAAGCCTTGTGCGGTGCCTTCTTTTACTTGTGTTTGCTCGCGCACGTTTACGCCAAGTTTTAATAGCTCACGTTTTGCACTTACGGCAATACGCTCAGGTAATGCTGGTAAAATACGTGGTCCGGCTTCTATTAAATGAATATGCAAACGCTTAGACGACATATTTGTTAAGCCATAAAGTTTTAATAGTTCAGACACATGATAAAGCTCAGCTGAGAGTTCAACACCGGTAGCACCGCCGCCTACAATGGCAATATTAAGTGATTGCTGTTGGTTATCGTCTTGGTGAAGGCGTGTAAAGCTGTCGAGTAATGAATGCTGAAAGCGCTCTGCTTGTTGGTTTGAGTCTAAAAAGTAGCAGTGATCTTTTATACCTGGGGTATTAAAGTCGTTACTTACGCTGCCAATGGCAATTACTAGGTGGTCGTAGCGCACGGTGCGCTCGGGTAAAATTGTGTGGCCTAGCTCATCTAAAAGTGGTGCAAGGGTAACTGTTTTATTGCTTTGATCTATATTGCAAAAAGTACCAAGTTGAAAGTTATAGTGGTGTTTTGCAGCATGGGCTGAATACACAACGCCATCTAAATCGGGGTCAATAGAGCCTGTCGCTACTTCGTGCAGTAACGGCTTCCATATGTGGGTACGGTTTTTGTCTATTAGTAGAATTTCAGCTTGTTTTTTCTTTCCTAATTTATGACCTAATTGCGTTGCGAGTTCTAATCCGCCAGCACCACCGCCAATAACGACGATTTTAGGTGTAGTAATATTCATAACGTTGCCCTCAAAAATAATATACCCAAGTGATCTGTATTTTTATTAGTTTTTTAAGATGACTTGGGTATCAATAAATTATTTTGGCAACAAGCAGTTACTACTCATTTTATAGTGCTCTAGTTTGCGCTTAAATAAAGGTGATGTCAGCAATAAATAATGTTATTTGTTGTATACTTATACCCAAACCGTCTCAATATGCAGAATTCAGCGTTTCACAGGGGCTTAATATCAAGGCGTTACTTTGCAAGAATGGCAGCCCCCTTTTAAGAAGTAACAACGATGAGAGTAAGTGCCTGTGAAACGCCCAATGGGTTGGTTTAAAAGCGATTTATACTGCGTTATTGATTTTAACAATAGAACCACTATTATTTGCAATCAATGCCTTGCCTAAATCGCTTTTAACTCCAACTGAAACTCTCATCTTGAGATGGTTTGGGTATACATGCAAATATTTCATCTACACCAAGCATGACTATTGTTTAGCCATCAAAAGGACATTTATGACCACGCCACTAATTCAATCACTTGAGCAGCACTTTGGTTTTAGCCAATTTAGAACAGGGCAACAACAAACTATAGAGCAGCTTTTAAATGGTCAATCGTCGTTGGCTATATTTCCGACCGGCTCGGGTAAATCGTTGTGCTATCAATTAACTGCGTTGCATTTACCAAACTTAACGTTAGTGGTTTCGCCTTTACTTGCATTGATGAAAGATCAAATTAGCTTTTTAAATAGCAAAGGTATTTACGCGGCAAGCCTTGATTCGAGCCAAGATCAAATGCAAAGCAGCACCGTAATGAATGATGTGCGAAATGGTAAAATTAAAGTGCTAATGGTGTCGGTTGAGCGCTTTAAAAACGAGCGTTTTAGAGAGTTTATAAGCCAAGTGGCGCTTTCGATGTTAGTGGTAGACGAAGCGCACTGTATATCTGAATGGGGCCATAACTTTAGACCCGACTACCTTAAACTGCCACGTTACCGCGAAGAGCTTAATATTCCTTTAGTATTGCTGCTTACGGCAACGGCGACTAAAAAAGTTAAACGCGATATGGCAGAGCGATTTGCTATATCGCCTGAGTGCATTGTGCAAACGGGCTTTTATCGCGCCAATTTAGATTTAAGTGTGTTGAGCGTTAAAACCGCCGATAAAAACACCGAGCTTACCAACATTGTGCTTGCGCAAAATGGCCCTGGTATTGTGTATGTAACGCTACAGCAAAGCGCCGAGCAAGTTGCTAATGTGCTAAGTGCACAAGGTGTGCACGCGGTGGCGTATCATGCGGGGCTTGAAGATACGCTACGCTGGCAAATTCAAGATGATTTTATGGCGGGTAAAATTAACGTAGTGGTGGCAACCATTGCCTTTGGTATGGGCGTTGATAAATCGGATATTCGCTTTGTTATACATTATGATTTACCAAAATCGATTGAAAACTACAGCCAAGAAATTGGCCGAGCAGGGCGCGATGGCAATCCATCAAACTGCTACACCCTTGCCAATTTAGATGGGCTAAATACGGTTGAAAACTTTGTGTACGGCGATACTCCCGAGCTTAGCGGCATTGAATACGTAATTAACGATATTCGCCAAAGCCACCAGCAATGGGAAATGCAAGAATACAGTCTTTCAAGCGAAAGTAATATTAGGCAGCTAGCGCTAAAAACCTTGCTGGTACAACTAGAAATGCAAGGCGCAATAACGCCGCAGTATGCCTACTACGCTGATTTTAAATATAAATTTTTGGTTGATAAAAACGAGCTACTTAGCCAGTTTGACGAGCAACGCCAAGCATTTTTAACACAAATATTTAGCCATACCGATTTTAAAAAAATATGGGGCACGCTAAATTTTGACTCCCTTACGCAAGCCGCGCAGGTTGATCGAAAACGCGTAGTGGCAGCCCTTAATTACCTAGCCGAAAAAAACCTAATAACGCTCGAAACCAAACGTATTACCCAAGTATACAAAGTGCATAGCGAGGTTATAAATAACCCAGAACTTGCCCAGCAACTACATGACTACTTTAGTGATAAAGAACAAGCCGAAATTAAACGTATTGCTGCACTGGTACGCTTTTTTGAGCTACAAAGTTGCTTAAGCTATAACTTAGCGCGCTATTTTGACGATCAAAATGCACCACAGCAATGTGGGCATTGTAGTGTGTGTAGAGGTCATGCGGTTAAGCTTGAATACTCTATAGAGCCTGCATATGTTGAGGAGCAACTTATTTATCAAAAGGTGGATGAGTTTTTAGCGCATATGGCAGACAAAGGTAATCATAATGTGGGTATTGAAACCCAATGCCGCTTTTTAGCGGGGATGAGTGTGCCATTATTTGCGCGTAATAAAGTGCGCCAATTGAGTGGTTTTGCACTGTGCGAGCAAATGCGTTACAGCGATATTAAAGCAAAACTACTAGCGCGTTAAATTAGTTACTGTATCCTAGTGGCTTATTCAAAAAAGTAATCCACTATGCCTCATATTGTTATTCCTGTTGAAAATATTTCTACTACCCCAGAGCCTGTTACGTGTGCTAACTGCCAAGCCTGTTGTTGCCAATTAGAAGTGCGCATAGTAACCGACACCGGCGTGCCTTTTAACTACATTGAATACGATAAATGGGGCAGCGAAGTAATGAAACGCGCTGACGACGGTTGGTGCCAAGCACTCGACCGCAACACGCTTATGTGCTCCATTTACGAAAACCGCCCATTAGTTTGCCGCGAGTTTGAAATGGCCTCAGACGAGTGTATTACCGAGCGCGATTTAGCGGGTATATAGTCCGCTATTATTAAAGTACATAAACAACAAAGGGACTTAAAAGCCCCTTTGTTTATTACTTACTATAAAAAATTAAACTTTAAAGTAGCTAATATACTTTTTAAGCGTGTTTGAAAGGTCAGCTAATGCAACGGCTTCTTGTGCGTTACTGTTAAGCGACATGCTGGTTTCTTTAGACATACTGGCAATTTCTTCAACGCCGGTACTAATTTGCGCCACGGTGGCTACTTGGTTTGATGTTGATTCAACAATTTCAAGCACGTTACTTAATGAGTCGTTAGCTTGTTGCTGTATTTGATGCAGTAACTCGTTTGCCTCATGGGTAAGCGTTAGGCCATTTTCTACTTGCGGTACTGTGGTTTCCATAGCTGTTACCGACGCTTGTGTGTTTTCTTGTACTTGCAAAATCATCTTTTCAATGTCGCCTGTTGCATCACCAGTACGCTGGGCAAGTTGCCTTACCTCGTCAGCAACAACAGCAAACCCTCGGCCTGTTTCGCCAGCTCTTGCAGCTTCTATTGCCGCATTTAGTGCAAGCAAGTTTGTTTGATCAGAAATACTGCGGATCACACTTAAAATATCGCCAATGTGTTTTACATGTTCTTGCAAAACATTTACTTGGGTAACGGTGGCTTTTACGGTTACTGAAATTTGCTCAATTTCCGCCGCTACTTTTTGCACTGCAATACTACCTTGCTGCGATAATTGTGCGGTTATTTTTGAGTTATCTTCTGTTTGTTTAACAGAGCCTGCAACAGCATGAATACTGCGGCTCATTTTTTCTAAGCTGCTTACTGCCGAGTTTGTATAAGTTACTTGTGCGTCAGCGGCACTAAGTGCTTGCTGCGAGCCAGACGCTACGCTTGCAGAGTGAGTAGAAAGCTCTTCAGATGAGTTAATAATGCTATCTACAATGGTTTTTAATTTAGATTGCATAACCCCTACAGAAGCCATCATGCTATTTGGGCAACACGACTGAACATCACCTCTTAAATCGCCTTGGGCAATAAGGGCAATTACTTCGGCGGCTTCTTGTGGTTCGCCACCTACTGACTTTCTGATCAGTTGGCTAATAACATACGCAACGCTTGCACCTATTAAAATTGCAAGCGCGGTGAGCGAAATCATCCAAATTTCAAATGAACTGGCAATATCGAGAGTATCAATAGTAGTGGTTTGATTTGCTTGCTCTTGCAGGTTTATAAATTGGTTTATAACATTTAGCCACAGGGTAAACGCAGGGCGCGCATCGGTTAATAAAATGCGTTTAGCTTCGTTTAGGTTTCCTGCATTTTTAGCGTTTATTACACCTTGAATAAAAGGCTGAGTGCGCTGCTCTATTTGATTTATTTTATTAATTAAAGCGCGCTCTTCACTATTCATATCACCCATTAGCTTAGCCATAGCGCGGCTTGACGTTTGGTAAAATGCGTTTAGCTCTTGTATGTTATTTAACACGGTACTTAAACTGCTTTGCTCGGTAATTAGCACTACGTCGCGCACGGCTATTGCTCTGTCATGTACGCTGCCTCTGAAGTTAATTGCGTAACGTTGCTTTACCGAATTTACGTCGGTCATGTGGGTAATATTATTATTAATAAGGCTAACGCGCGAAATTCCAATAATGGTTAAAATAAGCATCATTGATAAAATTACACCAAATCCGGTCGTTAAACGCATGTTTATGGTCATGGTTGATCCCAAGTGTGAGTCAATACGCGCAAGAGCAGCTTGTATTATTAGTGAAAATACTTAAACAATAGCAGCATTATGCCTTATTAATTAAAGTTTTATTAGCAATAAGGTGGGTGGTTGTTAATTTAGTTTACAAGCGTAACTTTGGCGGGGCATATTTTACAGGCATTAAAAAAGGGGCTAAATGCCCCTAGTGTTATATAAAATATTATATAAAGGTTTAGTCGTACTTTGCTTCTAGCTCATTAGCTGTATGAAACTTCTCATGGCTTTGTAATTGCTCGTCGTATTTAACGAGGTTTTTAAAGTGCGCTAATTGACCTGAGTTTTTAACTATTTCAACAATAAACGACATCATAAAGTCAGCGCCCGTTAGGGTATCGCCCACTAAATAACGTTTACCTTCTAGGCGGTCGTTAAAGTAGCTAATTACTTTGGCTGTTTCAGCGTCGGCATAGCCTTCTAAAAACTGCGTTTTAGCGCCGTCTTTTAGTACAAACATTTTAAGTAAAAGCGGTAAAATTGCTGAGCTTTCTGCAAAGTGCAGCCATTGCTGGTAGTCAACATATTCAGCGGTATCTACTTTTGGAGCAAATTTGCCGTTGCCGTATTTAGAAATAAGGTAGTCGGTAATAGCGCCTGATTCAGCAATAATTAAACCGCCATCTTCAATTACCGGTGACTTACCAAGTTGATGAATATGCTTTAGTTCGTCAGGTGCTAGGAATGTGTCTTTATTACGCTGATAAGCCACAATTTCGTAGTCAACATCTAGCTCTTCTAAAAGCCAAATTATACGTTTAGAGCGGGATTTATTTAAATGGTGTAGTTTAATCATGTCAGT
Source organism: Pseudoalteromonas sp. SR44-2 (assembly GCF_014163745.1). NCBI lineage: Bacteria > Pseudomonadati > Pseudomonadota > Gammaproteobacteria > Alteromonadales > Pseudoalteromonadaceae > Pseudoalteromonas > Pseudoalteromonas sp. SR44-2. The sequence goes on from NZ_JACJDW010000022.1 coordinate 60,904, forward strand.
CCTTTTGTGGCTTGTAAGGGCTTTGCCTTACAAGCCGTATAAAATTAAAGTGGGTTATTAATTTTAACCACAGTTTTACCAAAGTTTTTACCGGATATCATATCGTTGAACGCGTCTACTGTATTTTCGATGCCTTCTACCATGTGCTCCCGGTATTGAATTTTTCCGTCTTGTAGCCATTTTTGCATGTCTTGTGCAAACTCGTCGTAACGGTCGCCGTAATCATCAAAAATGATAAAGCCTTGCATTTTAATACGCTTAGTAAGCAATTGGCCCATTAGCATACCTAAACGGTCTGGGCCTTCTGGTAAGCTAGTTGCGTTATATTGCGATACTAAACCACACAATGGTACGCGCGCTGCTGTATTTAGTAATGGTAATACGGCGTCGAATACTTTACCGCCCACATTTTCGTAATAAACATCTATGCCGTTATCACACGCTTTTTCTAGTTGGTCTGCAAAGTCATCAGCTTTGTGGTCAATACAGGCATCAAACCCTAGTTTTTCAACGGCGTGTGCACATTTTTCGCTACCACCAGCAACACCGACTACTTTACAGCCTTTAATTTTAGCTATTTGACCAACCGTTGCACCTACTGGGCCTGTTGCTGCTGCAACAACTACGGTTTCGCCTTCTTTAGGCTGGCCAATATCAAGTAAACCCATGTAAGCAGTAAAGCCAGGCATACCCATAATACCTAATGCGTATGAAGGGTTTGCAGGCTCTTTACCTAACTGCATTAAGCCTTCGCCGTCGGTAATGGCGTAGTCTTGCCAACCTGTGTAGGCAAGTACCCACTCGCCTTCGCTAAACTTATCGTTTTTAGACTCTTCTATTTGGCACACGGTTGCGCCAACCATTACATCGCCAATATTAACTGGATCTGCGTACGACTTAGCATCGCTCATACGACCACGCATATACGGGTCTAGCGATAGGTATATAGTGCGTAGTAAAACTTCGCCATCTTTTAATGCAGGAAGCTCTACCGTTTTAAGTTCAAAGTTTTTTTCGTTCGGAGCGCCATTAGGGCGTGATGCTAAAGTAAGTTGACGACTAGTTGCAGACATAAAAATCTCCTCTTAAAGTGAATGTACTTAGCGAATGTTTATGCGTTAAATTAATATCTAACCTAAACAATAATGCGCGCTAAGCAGTGTAAATATATATTTTTACCTCAATACATTAGCTTTGGGCGAGGTACTGGTAATTCAAGCTTTGCAGAGTATTTATTCTAAATGGTTTATTTTAGCTTGCTAAAAATATGGCTATTGTAAAATACGCCGTTTTTATAAATAGCCTGTTTAAGTACAGCCTCTTGCTCAAAACCACTTTTAATAAGTGCTTTCATTGAGCCGGTATTACCAGCAAACACTGCACCAAAAATTCTGTTTAAGTGTGAGCTTGCAAACGCTTCATTGCATATAAGTTCAATAGCGCGAGTAATAATGCCTTGCCCCCAATAGGCTTTATTTAGCCAATAACCAATTTCGCCACTGTGGCTGTATTCAAATTCGCCGGGAGTTACACCAATACAGCCCGCAAACTGCCCATTTACAACAATGGCCTTAGCCGTTGCATCAATTACGCCGTTTTTTGAGCCTTGGTTTATCCACCAATCAGCATCGGCTTGTGTATACGGAAACGGAATTTTTGACGATAGAAAACGCGTTACCTGTTCATCATTTAAGGTGTTAATAATAAAAGGCGCGTCTTGGGCTTTAAACTCTCTGAGGGTGATCATATTTTTTCATAAATTTTTAGTATGCACACTAACTTAGCAATCATTTAAGAGTTAAACAATCAGAACCTAAATTAAACGGTTTACGGCTATTACTTTGTTTTAAAGTCCTCTAATATAAGCAAAATATTACACCTATTTTAGATGCCATTATGCACCCTCACATTAAAGCGCTTTATAACAGCGCCCTAAAACCAAGCCGTTTAATTATTGGTTTAATGAGCGGCACCTCGTTGGATGGGCTTGATGTTGCACTGTGTAAAGTAACGGGCGCGGGCTTAAATACTCACATTGAGGTTTTAAATTTTACCACCGTTGACTACAACGACGATTATAAAACTAAAATAAAGCAGGTATTTGCTAAGCGAGAATGCGATTTAGAACTTGTTACTTTATTGCACCCGTGGGTAGGTAAACTCCATGGCGATATGGTTAACCAGTGCTTACATACTTGGCAAATAAACCCGGCAAGTATTGATGTAATAGCAAGTCACGGGCAAACCATTTACCACTGCCCGCATTCGCAGCATAACCACAAAAGCTTTACTAATGGCACCTTACAAATTGGCGATAGTGACCAGATAGCCGTTACTACGGGTATTACTACCATTGGTGATTTTAGGCAAAAACACATAGCCGCAGGAGGCGAGGGCGCACCGCTTGCTGTGTATGGCGATTATTTGTATTTTTCGAGCGCTGCTGAGAGTCGGGTTTTGCTAAATATGGGCGGCATAGCTAACTTAACGTTTTTACCCAAAAATGGTGATGCAAACGGTGTGTTTAGCTCCGACATTGGCCCCGGTAATACCATTATGGATGCCTACGTACAGCAACATTTTAAAGATATGCATTATGACGATGGCGCAAAAATAGCAAAAGCAGGCAAGGTAAATACACCATTATTAAATGCATTATGTAATAACGCATTTTTTAAACTTCCAATGCCTAAAACTACAGGGCCAGAGGTATTTAACTTAGCGTATTTAAACGCCGCACAGCAGCTTACAAATACACACCATTTAAGTCATGAAGATGTAATGGCCACCTTAAATACCTTTACTGCAACAGCTATAGCAAATGCATTAAACGAGTGTGCAGAGCGCGAACAAAATTGTGTGGTGTATGCAAGTGGTGGGGGTATTCATAATCCATTACTAATGGCGCAACTTACAGCGCTTTGCCCAGGTATTAAGGCTTTTAAAAATACCGACGATTTAGGTATAAATCCCGATGCAAAAGAGGCTGTGTTATTTGCTATTTTAGCAAACGAATGCCTAGCCGGAGAGCAGCAACACCTAAGTAATACCGCGCAGGGTATCGCTGGAGTTACTATGGGTAAAGTAAGTTTTGCAGACTAATAACTTATAAGTCGCGTAATTTAAGTGCAGCCAGCATTAAAACAGCGATAAAAACGTAGAACCCATGCTCGCAAAGTAGCTACGAACGCCCTGTGACTTGGTATGTTCAGTTTTTATTTGCTCAGGAATATAGCCTTGCTCAAATGCTTTAATGTACACATCGAGTTGCTGGCTTTCTTTTAAAGTCGTGTTTTTTCCATGCAGCATCATTTGCACTACAAAACACTGGCTTTGTGTAATGTTACTTAAAGTAAGGTTTACAGTACCAGATTCAAGGTCTGCATTGCTCAGCGTTTTTTCAGTAAAATACTGCGCCCCTCGCGCACTGGGCTGCGTTGCACTTAGTGAAATAACATCGCTCTCATTTGCGCCATCAGGCAACACACACTGCAGCGTAATGTTATGCGCAGCATTGGCTTTTAGCGATAGCTTTTCATATTCCATAGCGTGGCTCATCGCCGCAGACATAGAATCATCAAATGATTGCTGTGCAAATGTTAGTTGCACTAAGGGTGTACTCATCTTACTTAATCTTCTTGAGTCTATTCATTTATCGGATAGAGATTATCGCGGATCAAAGTTACAGATTTATGACTAATTGCATTATTTAGTACAATTATTGAGTAGTTTGATCAAAGAGGATCTTTTTGTTCTTTCTCATTCGGTTTTGGAATGGTTTGTCACACATCTGGAATGAAGAGCCATATGTGGCAATGCTTGTAGCGATGGTGCTTCCGTTCCTTATTTGGGTTCTTTTCATAGGGACAGAATTTTGTTGTTAGGCATAAACTAAGTAAACAGAGATTCCCAACTAAAATTCCATACTTTATCTTTTTTGATTTAATACTGTATGGATAGCGGTTTATTGTTGTACCTCATATTAATAGAGCGGTATTAGCGGCCAAGATAAATGTCGCAATGCAAATGTTCTAAAGCGGTTATGAGCGAAAACCAGTTATTGAGATTGGCTAAATATAGTAGTTAATTGATTGGTCAAACTGCTTTTTGCGCATATATTCATGAAAATGAGCTGCACGTGGATATTAATCTATTTAACTTAACTCAAATATTTTAGAAAACTTAGTGATAGTAATACCTTAGGTTATTTGCTAAAACTATATAAAGTAGATAAATGAGCGTTATGTCGGCAGAAATATGAGTGATGAGCGTACTATTAAATTGCTAGGTGTTCGGCAGATCTTACAGTAGGGATATAACTTGAAAATTAGACACTTAGAAGAATTTGATCATAAAGATCTTCATAATATTTATAGCTTTACGGAAGTAATGGCAAATACATCACAACTTCCTTTTTTGAGCTCTTCGCAAGTTTCAAATCTCTTTTCAGCATCAAATCAATACACGTTAGTCGCAGAAGTTGATGGCAAGGTGGTTGGACACGTGACGCTATTCCTAACGGATAAAGTTCGGGATAAGCATACTGCTTCTATTGCCATCGCTGTTCACCCTGAAAGTCACGGACAAGGTGTCGGAAAAGCCTTGATGCATGAAGCAATCAATCAAGCTGATAATTGGCTTAATTTAGTTCGTGTTGAATTAGAGGTTCATGCTGATAATCTTTCAGCCAAAGCTCTGTATGAAAAGGTAGGCTTTGAAACTGAGGGCATTAAGCGTTTGAGTACATTCAAAAGTGGACGGTATATAGATATGGTTATCATGTCCAGAATCAGCCCTGCACATGGAATGAACGCATAACAAAGCGTTTAAGGCAGATTCGCAACGCATGGCATTCTTGGTTCAAACGAGTTTTGTGTTTACGGTGTAATGGTTTAGGTTAGACGTAGGCGTCGCTCACTACTTAACGCGGCGTTATGTTGTTTTGCAAGTTAGTAGGAATTTTTAAAGGGAATTGAATGAAATTTTTCAAACTTACAGTGATAATATTATTTGCTTTAATTATTGGTGCAGCACTGTCATACCAGAAAATCATCTCAGACATATTGATACCGCAGTATGTTGACTGGGCTTATGAAACTGAAAGAAAAGGCTCGGAGTCAGGAATTCCGCTAAATTCACGAGAATTAGCTTTGGCAGCTGATATAGGAATTCAAAAACCAGAGAAAGTTAGGATTGTACATGTTGAAGAAGTACCGTTTCCATACGAAAACTTCGCTCTAAAAACACTAGGTGAAGCACTAGGTTTTATTGGTGAAGGTATTACTAATAATGCTCAGGCTTTCGGGTATTCTATTTATGTTCGTAATGGATATGAGCTCAATAGGCCAAAATTGGCTCATGAATTGGTTCATGTGCTACAAATCGAAAGATCTAGTCTTGACCAAGTGATAACTCAGCACTTCTCTGACATAGCTGAATTTGGTTATGACAAAGCACCTTTAGAAGTCGAGGCTTTTAAAGCAAATAAACAGTATGCAGCTGATTGGTAATTAAACGTTGAAAAATCACATTAAGTCGGTCGCAAGCTCCCTGGGACAGTAACACGTGGACTCAGTCGCTTCGCTCCAAATTTTAGCCCACGTGTTATTGCCCCTAAGCGGGATGTTAGTGTTCAAGGAGGTTTCAGCTGAGAGTCAAGGCTAGCAAAAAGTTAAAAGCTGAAATGTTCAAAAGAGTTTTGATCGCTTTAGTACTTTTTGGAATCGGAGTTTATATTCTAGGTTCACCTGATGGAGTTTGCTTTGAGATATTATCTCGCGATCTCTGTAACTCCAAAGAGAAAGCTGTAGTTTTTCATTGGATACTGTTTTTTGATTCTCTTTTACTCGCATATCTTATGTTGCCGTTTTTTTACTTAGGCGCTATGAAATTCATTATTAAAGCAAAGAACATTAACAAGAAAATCAATAAGGACTAAAAACAGTGGGCTTTTGCTCCTGCGTCGCCTATTTTAGTCAACAATTTTTGGGTCAAAAGAGTCAAATTTTGACTTCATACATCAAGGTTTGCCAGTGCCTGCCGATGTCGCACTAGCGAAGTTTGCCAGAGTACGCCTATCAAATTAACTATATCCTTAAACCTTTAATGTACTTGAGTGGCTAGCAACGTACGGTTATCCCTTCCAGCGTTAATTGAGAAATAAGCTCAATTCCAGCATTGAATGGGAAATATTCCAAATTCCTATTGGAAATTCACTTATCAAAGCCTCGCCTTATATGAAACCCTGCTCCAAGCTTAAATGAGAAAGAACATAAGTGAGGTTGTTTTAGCTGTTTAGAGGTTATATTTAGAACCTCTCTTAGTGTTATGGTAATACTAAGTAAATAAATTTTAGAAATAAGGTATTTATAGGTGTTTTTTAATAGGGCAGTGTTTTTAGTTTTTACTTTATTATCGGGCTGTTCTATAGCTAAAAGCGTTGATTCGTTTTCTTTAAGCGAAATGAGTGAAACACAATACTTACTTGAAACAGCAGCGCAGCCCACGATTAAAGTTATTGCTGATGTGCAAGGAGCTGACGAGCTAGAATTAGTAAGGGTTTATGATTTAACGTGTAATAGTGTTAACTATCAAGTCCCTGCCGTTAAGGGAGATATCGAAAACGCGGAGTCTATTACTGAACTCATAGAGTATTTTATATTTAAAAACGTAGGCGATAATTTATCAGCGATTAAAACAATCGGATCTATTGAGGTTAAAAGGCGAAGTGACGGTATTGTAGTGAATGAGCACACCATCGACCCATCACTGGCCAGTTTTAATAAAAACCTGTGTAACAGTATTAACCGCAGCGGCGATATGTATTACCCAATACAATTTGCTGATGCTGGTAATTAGTATTTATAAACTAACTTAAATGTTATTTACTAGGTAACTATAAAGCCCCTGTATTAAACGTAACGTTTAATACAGGGGCTTTATAGTTTTAGGCTAACCGACTAAACACGCAAAGCGCATTAAAATGAATACTGCAGCCTTAATGAGATAGCATTACCCGATGTGATAGTGCCGCCCGCCTCAAAGTAATTGGCTTTAATGTAGTCGGCCATAAATTTTAAGTTTTTGTTTACGACGTAGTTAACGCCGAGGGCGTAGGTTTTTGCGTCTTGTTTTTCTTGCTTGAGCTTAAGTAAGCTATAGCGGCCTGTAATTCCTCAGCCTGGCTCTGAGCTTGCGCTTAGGTGACCATTAAAATAGCAAACATACAGCTGTAGAATTAATCAAATAGGTCACACGTCACAGGGAAATAGTCGTTAATAAAATTGTAGTATTTAAATAAGTTTGATGAAAATAGTTGTTCAAAACATAAAAGGAATTAAAAATGAAAAACGTAAATCCGTGGCTTATATCTGCTCTTATTTTAGCTTTATTAAATAATGTTTTTAGGATCTGGTTTGGCAACACTATGATTGGCTTTTTCATTGCACTAATACTTTCTTTAGCATGTATACCTTTAATAAAAGCAGTGCAGGGGAAAGGCAATATAAAAAGCCCTTGTGCTAAACATAAAAAAGCAGATACCTAATTAGTATCTGCTTTTTAATTTTAAAAACCACTGCGTTAAATGCTGCGGTCTTTAATACTTACTTAAGCCTATTAAGCTTGAGGTTTAATTAAGTACTTTTCGCCTGTTGCTTGTTTAGAATAAGCGGCAATTGACTGTAAGTGTAATACCTCAGCTAATGACACTTCGTGCGTGTAGTTGCTCGCAAATGTAGTGGTGATTTCATCAGCAACGCGTTTGCGCATTTTCATTACTGTATCTGTGCCTAATTTACCTAAAGCATTAAATAACAAGAACCCGTTTACAGCCCAAGCAAAGCCAAAGTTACGATTAAGTGTAATAGGCCCGCGGTCTAGTGCGCCATAAATGTACACTTGTTTGAATGTATCAGAGCCATAAATTGTGTGCTCTTTCATATCGCGCGCAGCTGCAACTTCCATACAGTTAAGAATGTCACTTGTTAGTTGGCCGCCACCGATTGGGTCGAACGCTATAGTTGCACCGGTTTCGATTATTGCAGCAGTTAGGTCAGTAAGAAAAGTGTCGCTGCTTGAGTTAACAATATATTTTGCACCCATATCGCGCAGTAATTTTTCTTGTTCTGGTTTACGAACAATATTTATTAAATCAACGCCATCGGCAATACAAATACGGTTTAGCATTTGGCCAAGGTTAGAAGCTGCAGCCGCGTGAATAATAGCTTTATGACCTTCAGCGCGCATGGTTTCTACCATTGCTAGTGCGGTAAGTGGGTTAACAAAAGATGATGCACCTTCTTTAGCGGTAGTCCCTTCTTTTAGCTCTAAGCAACTTTGTACATTGGCACATATAAATTGACGATACGTACCGCCGCCAATTACTGCAACGGTTTTACCCATTAATGCTTGTGCGGCTGGTGATGAGCCAGCTGCTACTACGGTGCCAGCACCTTCATTACCTACAGGTGTTGCTTTACCAACACGTGTTTTAAGTGATGGCATAAATTGAGCTGGAACATCAGCAGTAATTACTGGGTTTTCATCAGTACCCGATTGCTTTGCAGTAGACATATCAGCTGCGCTGAATAAAACGCCTAAGTCTGATGGATTTAATGGTGCAGCTTCAATACGAATAACCACTTCATCGGCATTTGGCTCTGGCATCTCGATGTTTTTTAAGGCAAGTGTGAGTTTATTGTCTTCGCTGATAGTTGAAGTAAGTTGGATATTTTTATCTGTCATAATACTGTTCCTATAAATTGAGAATGGGTAGCGTATAGCGTAATTACTTGCTTTGAGCTGCCTGTATTTGTGCTGTTACCTTTTGCATAAACTCAGGCATATTTGCTTGGCGATCTGCCTCTATTTGCTGTGCAATAGTCGATTGGCTCATTTTTACTTGCCATTCTTTCATACCTGGGATTTCGGCCAATACATCCCAATTAAGCTCTTTTGGCGTGAATGCGTTAACCACTGTATTTACGTAGTAAACGTAAATATCTGCCATGCTAAATTGTTCGCCTGCTATCCACGGCGAAAAATGCGTTAATTCACAAAGGGCGTTTACACCGCGCGTTAATAGCTTGCGAATGTCGTCTTTTACGTGTTCAGGTGCAGGGGAGCCTGTAAATACATACGGGATTAAGCGTCTGCTTGGCAACTCAAAGTAAAGCTCACTTATTTTCATAATTTGGCGAACAAAAGCACGCTCGGCTGAATCTTCAGAGTATAGCGTGTTGCTTGGGTAGGTTTCTTCAAGGTAGTCGCAAATAACGCTCGATTCTGCAATATTTAGCCCATCAGCGGTGGTAATAGCCGGTACTTTTCCCATAGGGTTTATAGCTAAAAACTGCTCGTCGTTGTTGTATATAAGGTGCTCATTAAATGGCAGCTCTTTGTGTAAAAGTACATGCTTAACCAAGTTGTAATAGTTACTAGCTGCGAAGCCGTGCAAAGTAATCATAATGTAGCCTTTGGTTTTAAGCTTTAACTATTGGCGTTAAATAAATTAAAGCGTGTAGATAAGTTAAGATCATTATTACTTGTTTTAATTTGCTTATATATAAGAGAAAATGCGAATCACTTTTGCCTTTAAGGCAATAATAAAGCTTGTTTAACACAGAGGCAGCATGGATCAACTAAAAGCCATACGATATTTTATAAAAGTAGTCGAAACAGGCAGTTTTACTAAAGCTGCAAAAGGGTTTGGTGTGCCGCCTTCGTCGTTGTCGCGTCGAGTAGCCGATTTAGAAAAAAGCTTAGGCGCTACGCTTTTAAAACGCTCAACCCGCATTGTTAAGCTTACCGAAGTTGGGCATATTTACTACAACGATATGCAGCAAATTTTGGGGCAACTGGCGCAAAGCCAAGAAACAGTGCGCAGTTACCAAACTACACCCATGGGGCGATTATCAATTAGTTGTATGGTTGGCTTTGGCGACAAAATTTTAATGCCACTACTTGATAAATTTAGTGTTTTGTATCCCGAAATTATACTAGATGTAAGCCTAAGTGATGAGCTTTCTACCCTTGGGCGTGACGACGTTGATATAGCCATTCGTGGAGGGTATGCACCTAACGAGCGCGTGCTAGCAATAAAACTAATGGATAATAGCTTTATACCTGTTGCATCGCCTGGCTATTTGCAAAAATACGGGACGCCTAAAAGTGCTATGAAATTACAGCAGCACCGTGGCCTTTATTTTAAAACGCCAGCGGGGCCAACGCCTTGGTTATGTAAAGTAGATGATCAATGGCACGACGTTTCTGGGCCTGCGGTCGCTATTTCAAATAACGGATCGTGGCTGGCTAAAAAAGCGTGTAATGGCGAGGGCATTTTAATGTCAACTCGGTGGGCGCTCGACTCATATCTTGAGTCTGGCCAGTTGCAAGAGCTTAAGTTTGAGCATGAATTAGCGATAAGCCAAAATGCGACTATGGCGGTTTATTTGTTGTATCAAAAGCAGCGCTATTTAGTACCAAAGGTAAAAGCGGCGGTCGACTTTTTAGTAAAAAGAATTAAAGAAACAGATGGAAGTGTTAAGCGAATAGAATAGTGAATTGTCGCATGGCGCTGCGCTTATCCGACCTACGCTTATTCGATTTAGATTTATGCTTATTTAATTTATTAATGGGTTGTTTGTATAAATAATAGGTAAAAAACGTTTCCTTAAGCTAAAGCTTTTAATGCTGTGACCGATAAATTACTTAACAGGGTTTAGCGATTAAGGATAATCATGGTTAATAATGCACTTGGCAGCCAGTCTAATTTAAGCACTTTACTTGCCCAATCAGTTAATAACGCTAATCAAACCTCTGTGAGTCCTTCGCTACTAACCGGTAGCGACCTTCAAGCTATTAATGATTTACAAACTAACGCCCCCAAAATATCCGATGAATTATTAAGCCAGCTAAATAACGAAACTATTGACGAAGCACTAGCCAGTAATCAAAAAGTAGAGGACGTTTTAAAGCAGCAACTTACCTCGTTATTTACAATTTCAAGCACGCCGAGCACGCTTAACTATAAACTCTCCGATGAAGAACTCGCCCTGCGCACCGTAATAAGCTCTCAGCATGAGGGGTTATTAAAAAACGAAAATAGCACCCAATTAATTGAGCGATTAAATACGTCGGTTAAAAATATTCAGGGTGCTTATGCTAATACCAGCGATATTTTATCGAGTTTAGGTCAGCTTGGGCATGAGCAAAAAACGTTTTTAGCCTCAAGCCAGCAACGTGTTGAGCGTTCACTTAATCCATACATGGAAAGCCTTAATCGCACAAAATACGAGGATGACGATAACTACCTGTTTGAGCTCTCGGTAAAAACTAAAGAGGGTGATGTTATAAACATTACCTTTAACTCATCGCAAGGTTATGACGAAAAAACAGGTGAAGCGATAGATGGCTTTGGCATAAGTTACGAAGTTAATGGTAATTTATCTGAGGCTGAACATGGCGCTTTAACGCAGGTTATGGCGGGTGTTGGCGAAATGGCCGATGAATTTTTTAAAGTGAGCGAAAACTCATTTAACCCTCTTATAGTGCCAAATCAAACAGACATGAGCTTAGATTTTTTAGCGGACTTTAATAGTGAACAGTTAGCCGGTTTTAATGTGTCGTTTTCAACAACGCAAAATGATGCGCTTGATACAGGAGAGAACACGCTTGATTTAAGTTATTCCATTGATGAGGCATCAAACCAGCAAGCACTTGTGTTTAAAGCCGTAGGTGGGCAAAACGACATTGATTTTGCACTCGATATGTCAACCATTGGCGCTAAAGACACGCAGCAAATGCAGCAGTATTTAGCGTCGCTCGATCAAAGCCTAGAAGATAGCCGAGTAAACAGTACTGAAGATGATAAAGAGTCGGCATTTGGGCGCAAAGGCGACGAGGCAATGCAGCAAGGTTTTGCATTGTTTAAAGGCGCTTTTGCGAGTATGTCGTCGGCTGCTGAGCGTTATAGCAATTTGGAGTCACTTGCAGAACAGCACTTTAATGACGGGCGCGCCATGGTTGCCGATTTGGTTGATAACATGATTACAAACGATGCCCGTTACCAAGGGCTTGGTAATAAAGCCCCAAATACATTGGGTGCGAGTATTTCTAAGCTCGCTGATTTTGATGCCACTTTTTCATATGCGCTGGATAACGGCGACTATCAGCCTAAAAGTACTATTGAGCTAAGCCAAGTAACTGAACAAAGCCAATTAGGGGATCTTAGCGGTGTAACGCAAAGTAAAAATGTAAGCAGCCACTTTGATTATCAATACAGTCGCCCTGATTACTACAACAAAGAAGAGAGTTATAACGTAAACACCGCCGTTAAAAATAAAGAACTTGTGGGGCTCGATCAGTCTCACGAGGTTGATGTTGATACAAAAATGTTTGAGTTTAATCCGCAAACCAATCAATACGAGCTGCAAATGGCGATGCAAGAACGAACCGTTAGTAAAAGCAACATTCGCTTAATTGACGATATTTGGCTTGAAGAAAACGAAAACAGCTACAACATGAATAAAAAAGAGCGTGTTGAGAGTGACGAAAAGCAAGACGAGTTTAAAAAAACAAGCAGCCATTCTCATAATAAACTAGTTACCCTAATTGGTGATTTAGACAAGCTAGCTGAGAATAAAGACGTAAGGCGAGAATATTTAACTAACTTATCGCAAGTTAACTTTTTTATGGATAAAAAGTAACGGTTTTGAGTTGTTCACTCCACACTCAATATTGGGTATAGTCGTTTAATACCTAAATTAATACCTAAATTAAGAGCAACCTTATGTTTAAACAATTAATTTTACTGTGCGCTTTAAGCATGCCGCTTGTAAGCTATGCTACAGCGCCATTTTCGGGCGAGATAAGTACGCAAGCACTGCTAAGCGACTACGACAAGTTTAACGAGCAATACAAAGCGTATACACCAACAGCACAAGATATAGCCCTAATGCAAAAGCTAGAAGGCAAAGAGCTTATTGTATTATTTGGAACGTGGTGCCACGACAGCGAGCGCGAAGTGCCAAAGCTCATTAAGTTGCTAGATGAATCTAAAGTTACACTTGCAAGCATTGACTATGTGGCAGTAGGTTACAACAAGCAAGACGATGCAGGCATTGCACAGGCTCACGACTTACAATACACGCCAACGTTTATTGTTAAACAAAATGGCAAAGAGTTGGTACGCGTAATTGAAAAGCCAACGGGTACGTTAGCGCAAGACTTAACGCAGGGTTTGTAAGGTCAGCTTGCTTGTATTTGGTTTACCGATTTAACTAATAGGTTTATGAGGTAGCTGCTGGACTCATATAACTAGTCTCCTGGTACTTTAATGTGTAAGGCCAAGTTTTACCCCTTTGGCTGAGCCAAAATAGGAATTCAGCTATGGTTTGTATATCAATTAAAACAAATAAAAAACGAATTAATCTACAAGCTCGTTGTGGTATGTCTTAATATGTCTAAGGAGCTACGTAAAAATTTGATTGCTGCGATTCTTAGTCCTTTAATTGCATTACCAGTACTTGGTTTTTGTTATTTTTATGCGGGTATCGAAAACTATACTTCTGTGAGTTCATTAATTTCAGGTGTTGGTTTTGGTGTATCAATAGGGGTGGGAAGTTTATTTTATTTTTATCCTTTAATGTTCATTTACGGATTACCTATTAGCTTATTACTCCAAAAGTTAAATTTATTTAAATTACCGGTAGTTTTAATCTTAAGCATACTTCCAGTTTTTTTACTCAGTCTATTTAGTGAATTTAATCGTGAAACATTGGTTCTTCATTTATTAGTACTTTCAATGGGTTCAACTAGTTGGCTTATATATAATAAATTAAGGTAGTTAGGGTGGCACTCATTCTAACCGCTATATAAATCGTTCGTGCAGTTTGTTAATCATGAATCACGCAGCATAATAATTTTTATTAAAGTATGGTAAACGACTCGGCTTTATTGAGCTTAGTTTTCTTTAAATAAAAAGCGGAATATTGCAGTAAATATTGGCATGAATGAATTGATCTTGTGTAGCCAAGTGAAAGTGAATGCCTTCATAATACAGAATAGCTGCAAAACACGATACATTAAGAAAGATCAGTCCTTATCCCCTCAATAAAGACATTTAAACAGCAGTAATATCTTCTAAGATGCCAATTAAAACAATATTAAACAGTTTTTTATATGCTGCGTAAAAATACAGTAATCGATTGAACCAAAACAGGAACTTAGCTATGGTTTGTTTATCAATCAAAACAAATAAAGAATTAGTTAATCTACAAGCTCGTTACGAGTCAGGGGAGTGTATGGATATAAAAGATGTAGTTTTAATACTGAGAGATAAACATGAGCCTACTCCCAAACCTCTTCGCCTACCTACTGAGCAAGAAGTTAACTTAGCTGAGCAAGATTTATCTTTTAAGTTTCCTGAGCAGTACAGGTACTTCGTTTTAAATGCTAGCAATGTGGTATTTGGGATCCGTGAACCTGGTTTAGTTCTCCCAGATATGCTGCCGTACCTAAACTTAAGGGTAATTGCTATCGATGGGTGGGAGGCGGGTGTCCCTAAAGATTTTCTTTCGTTCTGTACAGATAACGGGAATTACTTCACGATTAGTAATGGTGGCGACATCGGTTATTTTGATCATGACGATGGCTGCCATTCTATCTTGGGTGGTGAATTTAAAGATTGGATAATTGAAGATTGGTTAGAATTGGAGGATCACTCATAACAAGCGGGTCAAGTCGGTCGCAGGCTCGTTGGGGCGCTAAAAATTACGCTGCGGTTAGTTTGGTGCTTCGCTCAAGTTTAGCTAACCGCGCTATTGTTTGAACCCAAGTCAATTTCACCATATAGTTTCATACTAAGTTCTTCGAGGTACGGTGTAAGCTTTGGTCAACTGTAGTGGCATAGTTAATTTGGCCACCCATTAAGAAAGAAATGTTATGCTAATAAGCATACAAATTTGGGTGAAAAAATGACGAAATTAACACGCGCAACGTATTCTGCTGCAATCAAATTAGA
>NZ_JACJDW010000023.1:0-72597 GCF_014163745.1 Pseudoalteromonas sp. SR44-2
GATTATATCAACGGATATTACAACAATGTTAGACCACATCATTATAATGCAGGTTTAGCACCAAATGAATCTGAGGTTAGATACCAAGATTCTAAAACTGTGGCCAAAATTAGTTGACCACTACATATTGACTATTTGTAGAACTGCAAACTAAATTAGTTTCGTAAGGAAAGAAAACATTGTTTTTTACTTGAAGATAGAGATCCTCTTTACCCGCTAAATGATGCAAAGTATTTGGTGTTTTATAAACAACTTCCCAATCAGGCGCAGTAACTCCAATATTAGTAAAGGGAGTACTCTGCATAATTAAATTATAGTCCCCTTGCCTGACTATAATTACCTCCATAGGGCGCTCACTAAATAATAATAAATAAAGCTTTGGCTCAAAACGAACCCTCACCTGTTCATCATCTCGAATAAAGTCAGGCTGTTTGTCGTTAATTGGTTTACTTAATAAGCCTGCACCCGTAGTACAAACTAGCTGATTATCTTTAAAAAAACCTATATCAATTACATATTTTGCGTCAAATAAAGCGCGGCGCATCTCAAGAAGAGTTGTGTTGTCACACTGTTTAAACGCAAGCTTATTTAATGGGGTAAGTATTCGACGCCTCTCTGCAATTGCACCTTCTACATGAGTGAGGATGTACTCAGCATCTAACTTTGTTTGTGCTGTTAATTGCTACGCTGCAAAATTGAGTAAAATAATACAGCCAGTTATAAAAACTAACACTCCAGTTAAAACGGCTATAATAGATTTTTGTTGGTACTTTTTCATAGCATCTCGAAGTTGTTAATTTATATCACTAATTTTATTAGATGATTGCATAAGTTGCATTAAATTCACACAGATAAATTTAACAATTATTGAGTGAGTTTTGAACCAATTGCGCTATTTTAAAGCCTATTGCCAAATGTTGGATATCATCAAAATGAATCCCATCACCACCTGTCATGTTAATAAACGAGTTAAGATCAATAAAAGCGCACTTATTATTAGCTGCAACGCTTTTAAATGCACTAGAGAGCTCTGTTGCTTTTGTATCAGCCTCTTCATAAATACGTGAATACTGCTCGGTAATTCTTATTTTAGGTGGGCTAGCAATAATAATTATAGGGGATTTTAAAGTACTACCTTGCTGATAATAAATGTGTATTGAGTTAATTAAATCATTCAAGCCATCTGCTATTAAAGTAGGTGTTAAATTAAAACGCTTTTTAAGATCGTTTGTACCAAGAGCTATAATAATAAAGTCGAGATCATGCTTATCCAAATAAGGCTTTAAATAGCTAACACCATTAAGCACACCTTCAAACGGGGGATTATGCACTAACGTGCGATTAGGTTGCCCTGCCTCTATTACGTTAAAACCACACCCTAAGTTTTTATTTAAAAGTGATGTCCAACGGGTATTTTCATCAAAACGTTTACCCGTTTTAAGGTTTAACCCCCAAGTATTAGAATCACCAAAGCAAAGTATATTTTTTATAATTTGAGTCATTAAAATGGATTGAGCGTATAGCCTTGTTGTTGAAGTTGTGCGTGAGCGGTCATAGCTGAAAGCGACATTTTTACACCCTCAATTAAAAGCGCTGGCGTTACTTTAAAGTGAGTAGCAGATTGCCCGCAAACATACACTTTAGTGTTATTTGCTAGTAGCTGCTCAATTAACGCTTGGTTTTTATTGTCAGCGTTAAAGCGTTTTTTATATTCGCTATTAGCTAACACATCAACACTTGCGCTGCCGTGCACAACTAATGCAAGTTGTATGTTTTCAGGCTTTACGCCATGCGCCACATGCATGTTAATAAAACGCGCTAGCGAATTTATTGAATTATTTTGCGCGCCTTCTTTAGCGCCTTCAGCAACATCAAATGCTATTTTAAATACCGTAGCGTCATTAATTTCATCATGCTCGGGTACATTGTAATAATTACCATACCCCTTAATTGGTTGCTCTGTTGCATATATTAAAGGGCTAAAAAGCAGCACTAACAATAGTAAATATTTCATAAAACAATCCTGTGTTTTTTAAGATTATTACTAAACTACCAGAGACAACCAAAAAAGGCTGCAATTTAAGCAACCTTTTGGGTACTTTTATGGCTGTGGTTAATAAACTGCATACCTAAATAACTAAACGTATTTTTAAACTGCTCTACAAAACAGGCGGGGGCTTCACTTGATGACGCATTAGAAAGCACTGAAAAATGCTTACTGCGTAAATTACGAAGCTTAGGTTTTAATACTTCATCGTCCATATAATCGGTTATTCTATCGATAAATAATTTCATTTGTACCGTGGTGCTGTACCAATAAACAGGCGACGCGAACACCCAATGATCATATTTTAAAAGTGCTTCAAACACAGCGTAAAAATCATCATTTTTATAGTTTTTGTTATAGCAGTACGGCGCAATTTTATAATCATCTAAGCATATTACACGCACATTATTTTGCTCTGCAAATTCATTAACGTGCGCCTGTGTATTACCATTTTTGCGTGCGCTTGAATAAATAATAACAGTGCTACGCTCAAGTTTTTGTTGCATTTAGTTAGCTCCTTTTTTAATGTTGCAAGAAGCTTAAAACCTCAAGTTATATTGAGGTCAATCGGAAATTAAAAATAATGCCAATAGATCAAAAAAAACTAACTGAGGCCAACTTAACCGTGGGTTATGTAGCAAAGCGTAGCGGCGTAAAAGTATCAACCCTGCATTTTTACGAAACAAAAGGACTAATACGTAGCTGGCGAAATGGCGGCAATCAACGCCGCTATAAAAAAGATGTACTGCGCCGCATAGCGGTAATAAAAGCCGCACAAGCAATGGGAATAACCCTTGATGAAATTAAACAAACACTGGCCACATTACCTGATCAGCGCACACCCACGCAAAAAGACTGGGCAGCCCTTTCAAAGCAATGGCAAGCACAGCTAGATGAGCGAATAGCGTATATGCAGCGTTTGCGCGATCGCGTTGATGGATGTATTGGCTGTGGGTGCTTATCTATGAGTAAATGCCCTATTTATAACAAAAACGACCACTTAGGCGAAAGCCAAAGTGGTGCTATTTTGTTAGAGCGAGATTGAGGGCTAGATTAAAGTTAATCTAAGCCACTTAGCCCCTCTCTCGCCGCTCGGTATAGAGCACCTAGGGTTGAATCGAATACAGATTTTATAAAGCTATATGTAAGCTCCACCGCTTTACTAATTACTTTGCCTGCAAACACTAACATATGCCCTAGTAAACCTAAGGTTTGTGTTGCAAACGAGGCTGACGCTTTAGCTATTTTATCTAAAGTACGCGCCAACATATCGTAAAAAGTGAGGCCAGTACCAATAGCTGCTTGAGCTGCTACTGCACTGTAATAGCCGGCATCTTTTAAAAGTGTAATCAATGCGGCCCCTAGTTTATCAGCCCAGTGAGAAGTAAAAGAGGCTTGATTTCTATCTTCAAACTTCAAACGTACAGGGGTACTCAAAAAATGATTAGCTTGAATGGTTAAGTTGTTCCAATTATTACTATTGGCTGTGTTTATATAGCCAGGCGTACCATTGAGGGTATGCGCAGCACCTTTTAAACCTTGCCCATTATCTAAGCGTATTTCTTGACCGCTATAAGGTGCATGCGAGAACGGCCACAAAGGTACCTTAGCAACAGGGTCTGCACCATGAGTACAGCGATAAATTTTATCAATTCTTGATGTCGCAGCCCGAGAGAAGTTTTCAAGCCCAACGCGCGGTGAGCCAAACGTATATAACTTTACAGGTATTGAATATTCAGCTCTAATCCAATCGGCAGAAAGCGTCGCTAATGCACCACCTAAGCTGTGGCCAACTAAATGAATACAATCGGTTACTTTATCTTTAATATTAGCTTCAACAAACTCCTGTAACGCGGGCTTCATACTGTAAAAGGTCTTATTAAACCCAGCATGCACCATACTGCCATTTGAGCCTCCACTTAAACCAAAATGGCCATCAGTTAAGCCATCTCTTAGCGAGTTAGTACCTCGAATTGTTATAACTGAATCACCCTGATAATCGCCAAGCCCATGCCCTACTAAAGCAAAACCCGTACTTAAATTAAATAAATGGGAGAAAAAACCTCCCGTTACACCTTGTACTGCGCCAGGGTTAACTGAAAAGTTAAAATTGTCGCGCAAAGATGCATGAAGTGAACGATGAAGTAGGTTAGTGGTTTTAATGCTTTTTGCTTTATAAGCAAGGTTAGCTAACTGTACCGCTTGGGTTGGCGTCAAAGTATTCATATAAGTTCCCTTTAAATTAATAGTTAAAGTTTACATGATGTGTAAATCGCAAAAGCGTGGCTGGTATCTTCTTTAATTGGAATATCGTATGTTTGCGGCTCTTTAGAAATATCACACTTCAAGTGTGCAAGAAGCTCTTTAAGTGTGTCACTTTTTTCATGAATTGAAACAAGCGTGTACCATAAAACAATTCCTTCTGGCGTGCCGTTTTCTAAATAAATATGTTGAACCAACGAGTCGTTATCAAACATATTAGCGAGCTTACCTGTTTTTATTGTTTTTTCTGTAAAAGTAAAATAACCGTGTTCGTCTGTTGTGGTTTCGTCAACGTATTCATCGCCATAGGTGAGTGAGCGCATTACTTTAGTGTTTGCAACTGGCTGCCCATTATCTAATAACTGCCCCTTTACTGGAGCCGATAAATAAAATTCTTGTTTATTAAAAAAGCCAAACATATCCGCACAAGCCTGTGATGTAGTAAAAAAAACAACGGCAATAGAGACTATTACCAACACAAAATTTTTTAAACGCGATAAAAACAAAGCAAACACTCTCCCAAGACCTAGCTATAAGCTACTTAATGTTTATGGCCAATTAATTACACCAACCATATTTATATTAAAAAAAGTAGGGGAACATACTAATTAGGTACAATTATACTGCATGTTTTTTAATCAAAAAACAATCCTAATTTAATTATAAAATAGCGTATATATTAATTTACCAATACTACTAAACGCGATACCGCCCACAAGCAAAAAACCATATATAAAACTAATAGCACCAGCTGAAGGAACGCTCCTTTTATCAATTTCTATACATGCCGTGCACACAACAAAAAATATAAAAAAGTTAGCGATAACGCCTAAAATAAAAGCATGCCCAAATAACGGTGATACACCTGCCAAAACTGCGCCCAATATTAAGAGCGAGCCTGAAAATGAATGTTTATTAAACCGGCTCTCTATTATTTTTATAACTAATGTGGCTAACATAAAGAGTAAAAAGTATAGCGTTGGCCAAAACTGATAATATAAATACCCCCAGTTTAAAAGCTCACCTGTAGTTGATGAATAAGTTTGTTCACCTATGACAGGCGCTGAAGCATTCGCGGCATTTTCGCTAAAAAGATACGCTACCCCACCAATAATTAATTTTATAATCCCAAAAAATAAAAAGCTGGCAATAGTAAACCCGATAGCGTCATCTCTTGTTAATCGTTTTTTAGCTTTGCTTTTTACAATAATGGCAAGCATTAAACCTAGTAGGCATACACTTCCTAAATAAAGTAACGCCTGCCAAAAGTTATCAGAATAAAATACAGCTAACCCTGGTGCTATAAAAAGATACATAGCATCTTCGTTATCTAATGAACGGCTTGGAGTACTCCGATCTGACTTTTTAAAAAGAGCTAAATATACAAATAAAGGCTGTAAAAACAGCATTAAAATACTCGTGGTGATAAGGCTCATTAAAATCATCCTTGATGAGAAAAAATTAATGCAGCACTAGTGCTGCATTAATATTAAAAATTGAGTGTGTAATTATGATGGGGGTTATAGGTTTATTTTTTGAAAATATGTTTTAAGTTTTAAAAGCCCCGACTCAAGTTCAAATTTTTGTATTTTAGGATTTTTGAATTTAAACCCATTAGAAATATGGGTATTAATCATTGTCGCCATACCCTCAAACCCGGCTGGCGCTGTGGCAACTAAATCGCTCAACAAAGGATTTATAAGCACTTGATGCTCTTCTATTAAAGTTGGGTCTTCATATATATCGTAAACAAGGTTAGTTAGTGATTGTTGGCTTTGTTGTTCCATATCATTTCTATAGCGCCTTAGCTTAGGCGTTCATAGCTCCTTTGTGTATCAGTTTGAATTCAATTATTTATTTTAATTGAGCTTTCTCTTTTGCTAACTGTAATAGACTAACAGCTTGCTCTTTGTCATAAGCTAAAGCGCTGTGTTCAATAACATATTGTGCATGCTCTTTTACTGCAAGCCAATTATGCTGCGATTTATATAAACTTGCTAACTCAAAATGCGCCGTTGTAACTAATGAATTTGGCAATTCTGCATCTAATGCTAAAAATTCTTTGTGAAGGGAAATTGCATTATTAATATCTTGCCCCACAAACATACCGCTTCCATATAACCAAGCTAACGTTGAATAAGCTTCTATCTCTTTTGCCGCAACCCGCTTTTTGGCTTCCTTTAATAATCGAGTTCCATCTCCAGTGTGAAGGCTTAATGTAATCAATGCCTTCCAGTATCCCATTGAATAAGCTTTTTCACACCACACCTCAAGATACTCAGGCGCGTTAATTAAGCTTTTATGGCACTGCTGTGCGGCGGTTGTTACAGTTAAATCTGGGTCATTTATATCTATAGAATTATCCCATCGAGGACCTGCGGCATAAATGGAAGGCGCCATCATAATCAACAATAATAATATTTTATCCATAAAATCACTTCCCTAAAGATTGTTCTGGAAGATGGACAGTATAAGAAGGTACTGGTGAAGGTAAAAATGCACCTTTCCTATAGAAATAAGTCTCTCTAAGCGGCTTTTTTAAGTCGCCTTCACCTTTACAAACTCCACTATCTTTGCAGGTCATCCCACCAATATAGTCAATTATACTTATTCCACTGATTTTTAAATTAAGTAAAATAGAATCAACACCTATATGCCTATTACCAGCATTAAATGCATGATACCGATGCATAAATGCAACAATACGGGAGCCTTTTTCAATTTTAAGGGTACTGCTTAGTATACTCGCCCACATTTGATTTCTTTGAATATGTGAATCAGTACATAGACCACCATCAGCGTCCTCCCAACTGCACCTACCATCAATTTTATCCATCACCTCAACAGGCATATCTAACGGAATAATTTTCATACCTAGAGAGTTAGCAGCTTTAACTAGTTCACCATAACCTGTGCTAGCAGCACCATTCCAATACCAATTTTCTCGAAAATGTTTGTAAATCACATCAAAACCTTTACCAGTACGTTGATAAAAATCTATTTTTTCTTTTATCTTTATAGGTAACATTTCCATCGCAAAATGAGTGAAACCCGCAGCTTTAAGTTGTTTTAGAGCCTTTATAGCCTCATATTTATAAGATACAGGGCTATGACTGGATTCTGCGATAATTACCAAACGAGCATTACCGGCCATTGTTCTATAATTTACATCCGTGTTTATTTTACTCACTGTATTTCCTTATGTTTAATATTCTTAATATTATTCAAAAACCTAAGCTAGTCACACCAACCTGCATGTGTGCGTGCTAGTTTAAGGGAATCTCTATTTTCATTTATCCAAGATCAATAACAGGGGCTACATTTATAGTAAATTCAGCTAAGTGAAATTTATTCCCTACTTTGTTAATAACCAGCTCAATAGGTGTAGGTACATCCGCATTACATTTAAATATAACTTGCGAAGCACCTTGAGCTTCATTACACGGTGCAATAAAAAACAAGGCTGTAATCAGAAAAAACTTACCAAGGTTACTTTTTATCATGCTTTTTTAATACCCTTGGTAGTTCAATATTATAGTTATTTAGTAAATACATTACTTAATGCTTAACTGACACACCTGATAAATCAAAGTTGTAAAGTGTAACTGAATCAATGGAGTGCTCTTCAACTAGCTTAGTATTCTTTACGCTAATAACCCCTTCATCAATACTAATATTGCTTACATTACTGCTTAAAGTGAAATTAGGGAGTGCGTATAGCTCTGAGTTGATAATTTGATATCCCTTTAGTACCTGCAGTTTGTTACCTGCATAATACTTTATTAGTGCATAATAATTTTCGCCTTTTTCGAGCAATGTTATTTCTGGCGTGTGACCTTTTAATCGAGTAGCAATAAAAGGGATCCCTTCACTAAAAGACAAAATGTAGGTATCCCTCGTAGGTAAGCAAATACCTGACTTATCTTTGTGGAGTAATTTAACTTGCTCAAACTTCAAGGACTGCAATAGCCCTGTTTTGTCATCAACTTTTATAGGCTTAGTTACTTTTATATTTAAACATTCTGACGCGAAAGCGGTATGACTTATCGTTAATAGCAGAGTATAAATTAAGGTCTTAAAAACATTCATATACTTACTCCATATGTTTGCCAATTATGGATAAACTCTTGCACAGTACCCTTTCCAAGTGGCGTATTGTAATAAGTTTTCCAATACTGTGCCTGCGCATTAATATCATTAGCTTCAGGCAAGGCGGCTGGTGCTCTTAAATAGTGGATTCTAGCAATAGCGCATGCATAAGCATCATTCTCTTTTAGCTCTTTTAACTTATCTTCAGAAGTCATTAAGCTTTTAACTTTTAATGCTAACTCTCCTCTGTAACTTAGGTAATTATCCCAAATATCATCATGAGTAGCAGGCTCTATCTGAAAATAACTCAAAGCAGGTCCACCGCCTAGTTGTTGACGATACTTCAATCGACTTTCTTGAATCGCTGTACCCAGTAATAAGACTTCTGCTTTTTTTGATGACAAACCAATTTTTAACAACGTTAGTTTTATGACATTTTTCAAGAAAAGTTGAGGATCTTTCATTCCTGCTTTTTGAGAGCTATATAAGGCAAGCTTTTCATTAATTTTGCGAAAAGTAGCATCGTTAGCATTAATTTTTCCATCAGGCCGCGCCATGTTTAAGACTTTGCTTTGGAACAACTTAATAGCAGCAATAGTTTTTGAGTTTTCTGGACGAGGCTTTAAGCGACCATCGACAACTAAAGCTTGTGTAGGTGGAATAAGTTTTAGTAATTTATTCAAAGCCGTTTGTACAGTTTTTACATCATTTAAACTGTTAGTGCCGCCCAATCCAACAGATTGAGTTATTCTTATTGATGACATCAATAAAATCCTTTTTAGAGTTTTTATATAGCTCGTTCAATATTTAAATATAAGTTAGTGAAAGATGGAAAGCTCAACCTATCCCTTGTCTATTTCTTTCAATGTATTTAATAAAATATCGTTACCATTTTTAGAGATAAAATTTGCATGTATATATAATCTATCTTTTTCAGTAAGATATATATCAGTGTTTGATATCTGTGTTAAATAGCTTTTAACTAATTTTGACTCGGTGCTATTGAGGCTTCTAAAAAGCGTTGACCCTTCCAATCTATCTCTATTTTTTAAAGCAAAAAACGCTGAAAGATTGGCCATAAAATGTGTCAAATCTTCTTTAGTTACTTCTAAAGACTCCAAAAACTTTATAAAAGCTTCATCGAAGACTTCAGCGTTATCATTACTCGCTCTTAAAAAAGATTCAACATGCCCGCCAAGGTTTGCACCATGATTATGTTGGTCAAAGTCAGGGGTTCTTACAAAGTAGTTTTTTTCTCCACGAAAAAAGCTATTTGTTTCATTTTTTTCTATCGAAGCTTCAAATAAATTTGTCATGTAAAATCTCTTAGTCAATGACAGTAAAGGTGTAATTGCTCAACTTATATTTATCGTTAGCAACTTACTAAAATCATATCTACTTTTTATGTAACTCATTTGACATAGCAACAATATCAGCCATTACCCGTTTTTCACCTAAGTCAGCTAAAAAGTTTAAATGCTCAATAACCTTTACCTTTTTTAGATTTTCTAGTTTGTTTGTCCCACCTAAGGCCAATGCAGGTACAAACGCATACATTTCATCAGATTCTAAGAGGCCAAGTTTTTCTGATGCTTTATCAAATAATAAGCTACCTTCAACATCTTTTTCATCCATTTCATTTTTCTTTTTTGTAGCAAAATAAAGATCCACTGTAGTATCACCACCTCGTGAACTGAACTCTTCATAACTATCTGTTGGGAATAACATGCCATATAAAGGGTCGATTTTTAAACTGTTACCACTTTTCTCTCCCCAGATAAATAGGCGGCCAAATGCACTCCTACCAATCACATGATATTTATCGATACCATCATTTTCTCTTTTTTCAAACTCAGTACCCTGCAACCAAAGTTTCAGAATTTCACTATAGTCATTAGGATCAACGGTCCAAAAAATGCCATTTCCCCACCCACAAAACCCAAATTCACTCCAATAATTTAAAAGGCGAGTAGGTAACTTATCTTCAAACTGCTTTATAACTGTTGGCTCTGGTTTTGTTGAGTTTATTGGAGGGCCAAATTGGCTATAGTTATAAAATCTGTTGAGTAATTTATTCATCATTTACACCTATGAAGTCTAACGTTCATTTTTACATCGGGCCCTAGTTTTTTTAACATTTCCTCAGCTTTATTGTCCATATTTTCTACCCTAGTTTTCATTTCTTTGTTGCCTGAACTATCCATACCTTTGTTCTTCCATTGCGACCCAATAGATTGATTCACACTAGCGTCACCTAGGTCAATCACATTTTCATCTGAACCTCCGGCTATCATATCTGGATTATGTAGCGCATTGAGTGTTTTCATATCTTTCTTAACCAACATTTCCGCTATTTCTGTGATTTTTTCATCTGAATAATCATTATCACCTAGTAATAGTTCATTTTCGTATTTAATCATTAATTCTTCTTGAAAAGTTTCCCTTGCCTTTCGCTGAGCCGATCCACTTCCCTTTCTACCAATTGCTTTATATGATTTACGATTATCTAGATATTTTCTAACTGTCATATCATTGATGCCGTCTTGCTGGCCTTTCAATTGACGATCATATTCTGCTTCTGTACCTTTTGCATTTTTCTTAAAACATGCAACCTCGTGCAACTCCATTTTTTTATCATCTTCTTCGGATTGCAGTTTTTCTGTACTTTCGAAATTACTAGATAGCTCTTCAATACTGTTATTATGAACGACAGTTTCGGAATTAATTAACGCAGCCTCAGTTATACCACCTTTGGTTTTTCCTCCTGGGATCCATTCCCCATCGTATGCACCTCCTTCGCGACCATTTGGAATGTCATACTCAAATCGCTCATCGCCAGGTTCGACTGTAATATAAGTAATTTCATCATTACTTAAGTCTGTGTTTTCGCCTAAACTAAGTTCATCTCTAAGTATTCTCCAATCATTTCCTGATTGAGTGTATTTAGCGATAATAGCGTCCATTTCACTTTTAAGCCCTACAAACTTTCTTGGCGGTAACGTGGGATATTCAGGGTTTAGCATCCAACTTTGAATAGATATAAAACCTGCACCTTGTTGATTAAACTGGGCTATATGTGCATCTATATATGATTGTGGTAAATATGTCGACGGATCTGGTCGCTCAGCTTTAGGAGTAAGTAAAACTTCTTTTACCTTTTTGTAGCTATCTGCAGCTTCAGTGGTGCTATTAAAATGCCCTTTGGTATTTTTTAAGAATGTATTCCACGCATTTTCTTTACAACTCAACCCAAACGGGTCCACCCAATTCACCGGATTCGGCGCATATTGATAGTGGTTTATCCCACCCACTAACCCTATCGGATCTTGGTTTATAAAGCGTTGTTGTTTGGGGCTGTAGTAGCGATAACGGTTGTAATGTAAGCCACTCTCTTCGTCTAAATACTGTCCTTGAAAACGTATTGGCTGAGTGAAGCTATGTTCTTTATTAGTGACAGGCTCGGCTTCTGGTTCTTCATAACCATACACATCGGCTTGGTTTTCCCATACGACTTCTGCTTTGTTATTGGTAACAAAACGTGGGGTATTAAGTTGGTCTAGATGGTAGTAGTACACCTCGCCTTGTTTAATCAGCGCAACTGGGTGAAATTGATTTGGCAGGTTGATATACCAGGTATATTCACCGTGTTGGCATTCGCCGATTAACTGGTCGTTATCCCAAATGTAGTCAATTTTACCGTGCTCGGTGTGCTTAGCGATACGACGACCTAATGGGTCGTAATCGTATTGGGTAAGCGTGCCGTTGTTGTTAAAACAGCTTAACTGGTTAAACGCGTTGTATTCACGGCGGGTTTTAATGCCTTTGCCGGTTTCGCGTATTTGGTTACCAAACTCGTCGTAGTAAAAGTCGCTGTCGCCAAAGTGTGTTAGGCGGTCTGCCTCGGTAGCACTGCTTATTGTGGTGTTGTTAGTGCCTTTATTGTTTATTACTGAGTCTGCGTTGCTGCTATTTTTATTACTATTTGGCGCTAAATCGCTGTATACGTTATGGTTGGCGCGCGTTAAATCAATAGAAGTGCTAGCATCAGTATGATCATTATTGGCAGCATTATGTTTTGTAGCTTGCTCGCCTGTATCTTTAGTGTTTGCAACGCCTATATTTGACTGCACCGTCTGGCTAACTGGGTTACCAAAGCTATCCCACTGGTAGTGTGTGGTTGTATCAGTACGTGAGCCTGCCAATGTTTGTTGTATTAACTGGCCGAGGCTGTTGTATTCAAAATTGATATTTTGGCTGCTTACGCCTTCGTTTTTACGGGCAATCAGCTGGTTTACGCTGTCGTAGTTGTACGTACAGGTATCAAATAATGCTTGCGCTGGATGTGTAAGCTGCTGCTGCGTTAAACGGTTGAATACATCAAACTGTTGAGTAAGGGTTATGCTATTACCAAACTGCTGGGTGTTAATATTACCTTGGCTGTCGTAGCTTAATGTTACGAGCGGCTTTGCGAGCTCAATCTCTTTGCTATTGGTTTGCAGTAAGTTAATGCCGCTTAGCTGGCCAAACTGGTTGTAGCTGTATTTAAGTGTGGTTGAATCTGGCAGGGTAAGGGTTTGCCTTCTGCCGTATTCGTCGTAACTGTATTTTAAGGTATGCGCTTGTTGCTGGTTATTTACTTGCTCGGCGCACAGTAGCCTGCCGCCTTTATCAAAGCGTTGTTTAAGTGTTGATTGCGCATTATGTGCACGCGCAATTTTACCTTGCTTTGTGTAGCTGTAGTAATTGGCGTTATTAATTATATGTGAGTCGCTGGCAAGGCTTGCATGCTGCGCAGTTACGCGGCCAAGGCTGTCGCGCTCTATTTTTACATGGCGTTTGTTGCTTTGCGTTACTGAGGCTAAGCGGTTACAGGCATCGTATTTATATTGCTGTAGCGTGCCATCAAACCCGGTTATTTGTGTTGGGTTTTCGTTAGCGTCGTAACTTATGCGGTATACGTGACCGTCGCTTCGCTCGATGGCTGTTAAGTTTCGCTCTTTGTCGTACGTTAAATGCAGGGCGCTGCCATCGGGATGAATAACACAGTGCGGTTGGCTTAGCCCTTCAAAGTGTTGCTCTGTGGTGTCGCCTTTGCTGTTTTGCGAGCTAATTAATCGCCCTGCTTCGTCGTAGTTAAAATATTGATGCTGCTTATTTTCAGGCTCGTTTTCATCAAAGGCAATTGTTTGCGTAAGCTGGCTGTGCTCATTGTATTTATATTGAGTGAGTAACCCTGCGTTATTAAGTGTGGCATTTACGCGGCCTAAATTGTCGTAGCTGTAACGTATTAGCTCATCGTTGTGGTGTTTTGCTAACAGCTCGCCTTGCTCGTTCCAAATAAACTTAGTGATTTGGCCGTTTTTATTTATATGCTGAGTTAACTGGCCGAGCTTATCGTAGCTGTATAACGTGGTACGGCCATCACCAAAGGTTTCGCTTTGTAATAAGCCAGCCACACTGTATTTACGCGTAATGGTTTGGCCATCAGGTAAGGTAGTTAATACACATTGCCCAAGTTGGTTGTAGGCAAATTGCGTTTGGCTACCATCTGGCTGCGTTATTGTTTCTAATTGGCCGAAAGGTGTGTAGCTATAGCGCGTTGTGCTGCTATCGGGCTTTCTTTCACTGAGCTTTTGTCCTTGCGCATTGTATGTATATTGCCAAACATTGCCGTTAGGATCGGTATGTTTTACCAATTTACCTTGTGCGTTATGTACAAAGTGTTCTTTGTGCCCGCGAGAATCTATACAGGTTGTTTCACCAGCTGCTAAGTTATATTCAAACTGGTAAGTATAGGTGTTGTTATCGCCCCATTGTTTTATACATTTAGCACTGGGTGAGTAGCTATCCCACTCAAAATGATGGCTAAAGCCACTAGCTCGGGTACGCTTTGTTAATAAATTAGCGGCGTTGTAGGCGTAACGCTCAGTTTCGTTTTGCTGATTAGTAGACTGAATAAGGTTTTTGTTTTCATCGTACTCGTAGCTTGCAAGCAATGGCGAAAGTAATTGCTGTTTGTTATTTTTATCGGTGTGGTACGCTGCTATTTTGCTTAATAAACCTTGCGCGTTGTAGCTAATAATACAGCCACGTACTTTGTTTACTTCTATACGGTGTAGGCGCTCTTTCGCATCGTAATAAAACGCGATGCTTTGGCCTTTTTCATTAATTATTTTTTCAAGCAACCATGCGCTTTCGCCTGGTTTAAAGGTAAGGTGTTGGTCGTCTGGCGTTACAAGTACTTGCTTACCATTTGTTTGGTAATGTAGCGCAAGGTTACTACTTAGCTGATAGCTTGATTGGCCAGGTTTTACCTTTTCAAATTTATGTTTAGCGCCATGCTCGTCTTGGTACTCTAACCAGTAGGTGCCTTTTTGCTTAGGACCCACTTTTGGTGGCGGCAAGTAATGCTCAGTAAGGCTTGCCATAAAGTCATGGCGCCATCCATTACCCATTGTTGTGCACACATCAGCATGAGATGAGCGATACAAACGTCGCCACACTAATTGGCGGCTACCTGCTAGGGTAAAGTCGATAAGCGGGAGAATTTCTTCGCCCGACAGCATTGATACCGGATCTGAACGGCACTCTTGATTTATAATTGGCTCTTCGCTTGCGGTGTTATTAATCGCACCACCCGTGTTTTTTACAGGTGCTTGTGATGCACTTTTCCCCGATGCGGTTGTCTTAGATTTTTTGTTAGAGTTTTCATCCTCCGAGCTACTATTAGTATTATCACTAACTTGAATAGAATACTTAACTTTTTCACGAAAACACTTAATAGTCCCTGCAGCAATTGCTTTAATAAGCGAGTTAGCGGTTTTACGTTGGTCGTCTGCTTTAGATGCATCAATACCTATACTTATAAGTAGATTAATAGTGTCAATCCGTTTAGAGGGATCATTTGTGAGCGTTTCACTAACTTGATCAACTAATCGGTTCGCACTTTCATTGGTATTTGTTACAACAGCTTCGTAACCTGCAGGTGCTTTTGCAGTACCAGCAACGAGGCAAATGGGGTAACTTGTTCCTTGTAAAACAACTGTATTACTTTGCATTAGTTGTGTACTTCCTCACTTATCCATAAGTATGATGCTGCGGCCTGGTATTTTGATTGTTCTTGAGAAATCACTAACGCGTGTTTAAAGTGATTTACAATAGCCGGGCTTGAGGTCAATTGATATAAATTGACGAGTCCTTCAAGCGCACCAATTTTACCTAATTTGTAATTAGGTAATTCATAATGTGTATGCTCACTAATTAAATTACTGAGCAATTGTAAATTTGTTAACCACACATCGCTTTCGTGGTTTACGCCATTACCTGGCGCACATATAAAATCTATTTGTTTTTTACTATTAAGCGCAATGTTAGAAAAAATCCCACTTAATTGGTTATGCTTTATAAAATCTACAGATGGAGCCAGTTCGTGGCTTTGTTGCATCCAACCAGTTTTAACCGCTGTAACAGTTGCAAATGCACCACCAACACCTTGATAGGCATATTCACCGTTTATATT
Source organism: Pseudoalteromonas sp. SR44-2 (assembly GCF_014163745.1). NCBI lineage: Bacteria > Pseudomonadati > Pseudomonadota > Gammaproteobacteria > Alteromonadales > Pseudoalteromonadaceae > Pseudoalteromonas > Pseudoalteromonas sp. SR44-2. Next base: position 15,918 of record NZ_JACJDW010000023.1, read on the forward strand.
TGCTTTGTGTGTAGCGTCTACTGCAAGTACGTTAACCTTTTTCCACTGATTTTTTTGCACAAGTTCAATCATTGCATTAGCGCCTGTAGCACCATAAAACAAAATATGACTTACATGCTGTGGAAATAACTGTTTTAAACTATTTGCCAAAAGTTGCTTAAGCTCGCCTTGGTATTCAAGCGCAGGAAGCAACCAAACCAAAGGTGCTTGTAGGTCTTCAACTTTTGCAAATAATTCTTTTGCTTTTAATATACAATCGTAAATGCATGCATTCCACGATTGCCATTCTTTAAACTCATTTGATGCAGACTCTTCCCCGTATAAAAGCTCATCTATGTCTTGTGAAAATGGCGCTAAAAAACACTCCATATTAATATTAAAAGCACTCACAGCACGGCCTCCGCAGTTAACTTTTTAGCAGTAGCGTGTTGGTAGTAGTTATATAAGTTAAATACAGCTTGGCTATAACTATCCATAGCAGACATTTCTATAGCATTTAACTTAGTATTTAGCGCTTTACCAGCTATTAAGCGCGAAGATGAAAGCTCGCCCTCAAACTTTGGCCAGTTAGTCTGTAACTGACGCTTAAATTCACTACACGATAGCTCATCACCTTGCCATGCTTGCAGTTGTGTTTCAAAGCTCACTAATAAATCAAGCTTATCGCCAAGCAAGCGCCTTATTAAAGCAATAATGGTATGTGGTTCTTCAACTTTATTTAAAAAAGTATTAGCTAATGGAATTAATTTTGCAAAGCTACTTTGCAGTAATACCTGCATGGTTTGGTCAACCGTTAAAGTGTTGCTTGCATGGTTGCCAACTACATTCACCTGTTCCCAACTGAGTGATAATAAAAAAAGCGACATTAACGGAGAATTAATAAGCCCAGCATTGCATAAGTGTTTAAACGTATTTATTACTTCGGTATTTTTGGCTTGGCTACTTATTAATAAATTTTGCTCCAACGCTGGCTGTAAATGCTCAAGTGACTCTTTGTCAGTGGTTAATGCAAAGCACAAAGTTTTTAAGTCAATATAAGCGATTAAATTCAAGCTATGTTGTTGTAATAGAACTTTATAAATAATTAATTTAGTTAGGCTATGTAAGGTAGGCTCGTTCATTAAAGCGTTAATAAACGCTAAGTTAATGTTTTGAGGCAAATTAGCCATTACCTCAACGCATCCTTGTGCAGTGGAATCAATATTGGGGTCACTTTGTAAAAAAGTGATTAATTGCACTAAATCTGGCTGGCTAAATTTTTGTGGGACGTTATTTTTCTTAGCCGTTAACCAACATGCTTCTAATAGCTTTGTTTTAAGCGTTTTAATAAAACCTACGCATGTAAAAGGGCAATATTGTGCTTCACTAATTGCTAGCAGTTGCGCTTTATGATTACTTAGGTATGTAGATAGCAAGGTTAGCCACCTATTAATACTGTAGGGTTGCCAACAACAATTTTACCGCCGTGGGAGCTGTCATCGCCCATTCTAGCTGCAGGCTTACCGTTAATTTTAACCGAGCCAGAACCCGATTTAATACTATCTGGTGGGCCAATACACACCATCATGTCGCCTTTGCGCGCAGCAGGCATTCCACCAATTAAGACATTAGTTGAACCAATAACTACAGGGCCGCCTACATGCGGCACTGTGCCGGTTGTTTTGGGACACACATGCATGTGACCAATTGTAGCTGCGGGCTTGCCCATAAAGACTCCTTGTCTGTTTATATTTTTAAATAAAACTAATCAAATAAAGGGATAATTAATAACTTGCTGTGCGCCACTAATAGAGATAAACACTCTATTAATTCACTTTGAGAATAATCTGAAAGTGCAACAGGGCTTTGCATAGCATACTGGTATAATCCCGACACAACATCTTCACTATTTAATACTGGGTGTAAATTATTTAAAAACTGGCCAGCGTAATAACCATTCATTGCTTTTAGGTGACTTAATGCTGGATTTAGCAATGGGTCGTCTGGTCTATTAATTGGCAAACATATTAAATGCGCAAGCCCATAACGGCAATATACAACATATCCGTTATTATTAATGCCGTTTCTAAGTCCTGAATGAAAGCTATTTATTATTTCCATATTTGCACTAATTTAATTTAATCATTCCAGCTGATAAAGTAATAGCACTGCCGTCAACTTTAACATTACTACCTTTAATATTTATATTAGTGCCTTCAATAGTTATATTACCATTACTGCTCATTTTAATTTGTGCAGAGCCTGTTTTAATAACTATTTCATCACCCGCTTCTATATTTAATGTTTTACCTACTTTTAAAGTATCGTTTTCACCCATTTCGGCAATACGATTTTTAGCAACATTAAGGGTGTCGTTGTTAGCAATATCTGTTTTTCTGTCGTTGCCAATTTCAATGTTGTGGTCGTGATCTGTCTTATCGTTTTGATCGTTTTTAACATAGAGCTGCTTGTCTTTTTCTGCTTGAAGATAAACCAGCTCACTGCCTTTTTTATCTTCAAACCTAAGCTCGTTAAAATTATCAGCTCCGCCTTCTTTTGTAGAACGCGTTTTTATGCCGCTTTGCGTTTTTTCTGCTGGTAATGCATACGGAGGCATTAAGTCTGCGTTATACACGGCCCCACTTATTATAGGTTGATCTGGGTCGCCATTTATAAAATCCACAAGTACTTCTTGGCCAACGCGAGGGAAGAAAAAAGCCCCCCACTTTTTACCAGCCCAGTTTTGGGCAACGCGGATCCAACACGAACTTTTAGAATCTTTTTTGCCTTCTCTGTCCCAATCAAATTGCACTTTTACGCGACCATATTGGTCAATCATAATTTCATCAGCGCTATCGCCAGTTACGATTGCCGTTTGGACCCCGTTTATTACAGGCTTTTTCTTATTTATTTGTGCTCTGTAAGGGATTTCTTTTGGGACACATTCAAAGTGATTTGAATAAACTTCTTCTACCGATGACTGCTGCGAACCTGATTGGTTGGGTACTGTAATTGAAGTCATCATAGAAGTAATAACAAATGTTTTACCTTCAAGACGTGGGTCTTCGTGCTTTTTAAAACTAAATAACTTACCTACAGTAAATGAGCGGCAATCACTGCGCCCACTAGAAAGCTTCATGTCTCTTTGCAGTGACTCTAGCTGCACAGACGCTAGATTAGCAGCGCGCGGATGGCACTCTTGCTCGCCCGTGTATTCAAAAATTTCAGAGACCGATTGAGTAGGAAGTTCAGCGTTTGCTTGCTCGCCATCTGGGTATCGTGATGGCTGTTTAAAGTCGTAACCAACACGTTTAAAACTACCAGGGGCAATGCTTAAGCCACCTTGCCAGCGCGATACGTGTGATTCGCTTAAATGGCCGGTTGAAAATACAACTTTGCCTTCATTACATACTTCGTAAGCCGTAATATCATCAGCTAATACAAGCGTATGGTTACTGTTTGAGTGTTCAAAAAAGTAAAATATACCTTCTTGTTGGAATAAGCGCTGAATAAAATCAAAATCAGACTCTTGATACTGAACACAATATTCATATTTAGGGTAGGTTTTACTGGTTTTATCGCTAAAGGCAACATTGTGTTGGCCAAATAAATCAGCAAAAATTTCTTTAATTGTTTTCTTTTGAAAAATGCGGCTATTTTTACGATTGCGCATTGAAGCTGCGAATGGAACTATCGTCGCTTGATAATCTATATAATTTTTTTGCTCGTCAACATCAGCCGTACGGCTGCCATTTGAAACCAAATGACTAACAATGCCGTGGTAGTAACGCTCACCACCGCCATCTGCATTTTTTACTTTAATAGATACAGGTTTACCCACTAAGTCTTCGTGCGCGATCTGCTTTCCAATAGTGTACATATTGGCAGACATAACAAACAAATCAGACATTGCCTCTTGGGCAACAAAACGAGTTAAATAGAGGGCATCTTTACCAACAGGGGTGCTAATTTGAATTACGTTTTTATCTTGTGTTGCTTTTTGCATTCCTTGCTTTTCCCGTCCTAAAGATCAAAAAAAGCTCTGAGCAATGCCCAGAGCCATTATAAGGTAACAAATATTACATTTGTTGACCTTTAACACCGCTGTAACCGTATACAAGAGGAGCAGTAATGTTATTTTTATCGTCTGTTGGAGTAACAGTCATCATCATTTCTGTGTAGCTGATAGTGATTGTTTCGATTGGACGATCATTTTGTACTGAAACTGAGTAGCTAGAAATCATTGCATCTGTAAGTTCGATTTTCATGATTTCTTCAACCTTATCACCTTGCTTAGTGATATGGAAAACAGCTGGTAAACCTTTACCGATTGTCGCTTCTTTGAAAAGATCCGGAGATGCTTTATCTTGAAGTTTAGTGATTGTTACGTCACCAAGGCGAGTAGAGCTTGACTCACGGTCCATCGCTGTACCAGTAGCTGAGCTAATTTCGCGACTTACATTCCAATCAAGAGATAAAACTGTAATTAAATCTTTGAAAGACTCAGCAGTAGTTTCGCCTTTGATTGAACCGTATTTTAAATATGTATTTGCTTGCATTTGATAATGCTCCTTTTTATTAAACAATGTTATCCATTAATACTGGATTCTTTACTTTGGTATATACCAAAATTCCTTTGAAACCATTATCTTTAATACAGCAATGAAAAGGCCTTCTGATTCCTTTCCTTAGATGAAGACAATGTCTCAAAAATTCCATGTAGTGATATCAGGCACCAAAATTATAATGCCCTCAAACTAAAGAAACAACCTTAATAACAAGTTATTTCAAATTAACTTTAATTAACCTTTAATTCAGCTCTAGTTCAAATTCATTATCTTTTACTAATAGCGATATACTATTAATTTCTTTGTCGTCAATCATGCTAGAAAGTAAAACCTCAGACAACAATGGCAGCACTCTATTTTGAAGTATAGTGTGAATATTACGTGCACCTGAGCCTGCATTTTGGCAATTAGCAATAATATATTCAATTACATCGTCATTATAAATTAACTCTGCATTGTAGTGTTTTTTAACACGTTTAATTATTTTATTTATTTGAATAGCGGCAATCTCAGTAAGAATATCGTCACTTAATGGAATGTAAGGTATTACATTAATACGACCTAAAAATGCCGGTTTGAATGAAGCAAGTAAATCATCTTGTAATGCCTTTAATAAACCTTTGATGCTTGGTTTACTTTCTTCGTCTTCAAATAAGCTCATTGTGGTATCTGTGCCCACGTTTGAGGTCATAATAATGATTGTGTTTTTAAAGTCGATATCGCGACCTTCACCGTCTTTAATTGTACCTTTATCAAACACTTGATAAAAAATATCTTGTACGCCTGGGTGTGCTTTTTCCATCTCATCCAAAAGTACAACACTGTATGGCTTTCTTCTTACTGCCTCGGTTAATATTCCTCCCTCACCGTAACCTACATACCCTGGAGGAGAGCCAAGTAATAAAGAAACTTTATGTTCTTCTTTAAACTCTGACATGTTAATTACCGTGACGTTTTCTTCACTACCATACACTTCTTGGGCTAGCGAAAGTGCAGTTTCTGTTTTACCCACACCGCTTGGCCCTGCTAACATAAATATACCGTTAGGACGGCTTTCATCTGCTAGCTGAGCACGAGATGTTTGAACAACTTTAGCTATTAAATCAAGAGAGTGGTCTTGCCCTACAACTCGTTGCTTCATTTGCTGTGCTAGATTTAAAATGCCATGTATTTCATCTTCATGCATTTTGCCAACAGGTATGCCTGTCCAATCTGAAATAACTTGCGCTATAAGCTCTTCGTTAACCTGCCAATGAACCATATTATGTTCAAAAGAAGCTAGCTTCTCTTTACTAAGTCTTAGCTTATCGAGTATCTCTTGTGATGACTCTTCATCTTGAGAGTTAATAAGCTCTAAAGCTTGATTAAGCTCAGCCACAATTTCTTTTTCAGCACTAAATTGCTCATTTAACGGCGCTAATCGCTCTTCAATTGTAATTAGCTCTGCTTTTAATGTGTCTAGTTGCTGTGAATGATCTAAACCCGTTTTTTGCTCTCTGTTAAGCATTTTTACTTGTGTTTCTATTTCGCTTAAGCGATTTACAAGCTGCTCTATAGTATTTGGAGTAGATGCTTGGCTCATTGCAACACGTGCACAAGCTGTATCTAGTAATGCAACGGCTTTGTCTGGTAGCTGCCTTGCAGTAATGTAACGATGTGATAAATGCACCGCGCCTTCAAGTGCTTGCTCAGATATAAACACCTTGTGGTGTTTTTCCATTACAGGCACTAAGCCTCGTAACATTGCCACCGCTTTTTCAGGGGTTGGCTCTCCAACTTTTACAACTTGGAATCGGCGTGTTAATGCGGCGTCTTTCTCAAAAAACTTTTTGTATTCAGCCCAAGTAGTTGCAGCTATTGTGCGTAATTCACCACGCGCTAAAGCAGGTTTTAATAGATTTGCCGCATCATTTTGACCCGCTGCACCACCGCTACCAATCATGGTATGTGCTTCATCAATAAACAAAATAACCGGATTTACCGCATTTTTTACTTCATTGATAAGCGATTTAAGGCGATTTTCAAATTCCCCTTTCATACCTGCACCAGCTTGTAATAGTGCTAAATCTAAGCTGTGAATTTTTACATTTTGTAATACGGCTGGTACGTCTTTTTGAGCAATTCTTAATGCTAGCCCTTCAACAACAGCTGTTTTACCTACGCCCGCTTCACCAGTTAAAATTGGGTTGTTTTGGCGGCGCCTGGTTAAAATATCAACCATTTGACGAATTTCGAAATCACGACCAAGAATAGGGTCTATTTTTCCAGCGAGTGCTTGGGCAGTTAAATCAACAGTAAATTGATCTAAACTTGGAGTTTTAGAACCAACATTTGCTTGAGTTGACGCATTTTGTACTGAATGGTTGCGCTCTTGAGATTGCGCAACTATTTCAGGCCATGCATGAAGCAATTGACCAGGCTCTATTTTATTAAATAACTTACTACAACGTGTTACTAAGCTAGATAATGTATCGTCTTTAGTAAGGGTATAAATAACGTATGCACTACGAATTTGATTATCTGTAAACTCAATACTGGTACTTAACCAAGATTGCTTAAGAAGACTCGTAACATGCACTGACAAACTAGGAGATGACTCACTACCCGTTTTAAACGACTCTAATGATTGATTTAAATCCTGTTGAACTTTATCAATATCTATATCGAACGAGCCAAAAATTAGTCTAACATCATCTAATTGCTGCTCAATCATTGCAAGTAACCAATGCTCAAGTTCAACCGTGAAATGACTGCGACTATTACATATAGCAACAGCACCTTCTAGGCTTTTTCTGCAATCAGGACTCAGTTTTTCAACTAGTTTATTCAGTGTCATCGAAGACATACTTTTTTCCTTTTAATTTTAATTATCCCTTAAACGATAACTTAGTAGGGTTAGATTTTAATTTGTTATCTTGTACAGATAAGAAGCTATTAGCGCCTAACTGACACTCATTTTTTGAAAGTTTAGCGGCACCTAAATTTTGAAAATTTGACTCAATGACTAAGCGAAAGTTAATAGCATTTCCTACATAGTCTTTTGTTATTTGATTCGCTATTTCGAAAAGCGGACCTTTGGGCAAAAGTTGTTTTGCTTTATCTGGATCATCTGATTTTATGTGGATTTCGATATTAGAAGATACGTCCCATACTTTATTTCCAATCATGGTATCAACACCTAAACGGGCGTGCTGGCCTTCATATAATGCCTGGCTTGCTAAACGGGTTTGTTCTTGCTCTTTTAACTCGTGCCATTGGCCAACCATTTGTTTGATTGATACATCACAACCTAGGTATGACGAAAGTACATTTTTTAAATCAAATGCATTTCTAATTTTACGGCTATATAAACCTGAAAAATGCAGTTGGTGCTCGTTATAGCCACCACTTAATAAACCGAGTATTTGTGTGTATGGGTCTTTGTTTTTTTCTTTATTAACGTGATTAAGCGAAGGCTTATATTTTTTCCAAGCGCGGTAATACAGTGAGACTAAACGATGATTAAACATGTCGTAAAAGTCACGCATGGTTGTATCTTTATAGCGTAAACGCTGCATCACAAGCTCACTATAAAACTGGGGTAAAGCGCCTGAACACCCCGTCAGCCCCATAAAAGAAACCTGCATAGTTACTTTATGCATACCGTCTTCAAAACCAGTTTCTTCTAATTTGGTAATTGCATTACCTGGATAACCAAACTTTTGGGTAGCTGTAAACTTAATCAACTCTTGCTTTGGATTACTGTCGTAACCGACATGTCGATAATCTAAGCCACGCTTTTTTAGCTGATTTTCAATTATGAAAACAGCTTTGTAAAAGTCAATTTGAGAAGCTTGTGAGATTATTTGCTTTATCATAATAACGGACAGTCACCCACTCTTGCAGGCCATTGATAATAAATTTGTTCTTGCTCTTTAAGCCTTAAACTTAAACGCGTGTAGCTATTTATTGCTGCAAATTGAGCAAAAAAGTGATCAAGTATTGATGCAAAGAAGAACATGCCGCTGCCAGAAAAATCATCGTTAGCAAATGTAATTTCAATTTCGCTGCCTGTTGCAAAGCTTACTTTACCTTTTTGAATCACACGGGCAGTTGAGGGCTCTATTACCACTCTATAAATATTATCTATCATGCCCTTAGTTTGTGGTGATGCTCTAAAATCGTATAAACGCAAAACTTCTTTAAGCTTATTACATGCGTCTTCACCACTAAAGGTATCAAGCGTTAAATGATTAACTAACTGCCACCGTGTTGCATCAGCTAATATAGGTCTCACTGCATGAGTAAATGGCGTTAAACATCTAATTTTTTTAATTACATCGCCGCGCTCAGGCATTAATAAACCAAGTTCGTCATCACCAAATGGCATGCTTGCTGGTAGGTTGCGATTACTACAATTTGCGCGCACAGTAAGTACAGAGTTTCCGTCACCATATTCCATCGCACTATTTTCAAAAGTAGCATCAACTAACGATAAAAATGTTTCGGTTCCTGACTCTACATAACCGCCAGCCCAAGAAGCAGTTTCTCGACGAATATGCCAAAACAAATCATCATGTCCATGATACTTAGGATGTGTTTGACCATAAAAAGGCGAAACAATTTGTTTATTGCCTTTATGATCAAATGCAATAACTTCCGATATACCAATTACTTCTGATATTTCCGAGTCCATATAACGCGGTGTTAACTGATATTCATATTCACTGATCTCAGGCCGTATTGGCTCAAGCTCTTGTTCAAATAAGTTTATTATTGGTGTACAGCCTAATAAGAACATATCTTTATCTACTTGCTTTTCAAGCTCAGCAGATTCAGTATCTAGGTAAATATAAATACTACATTTATTAGATTGCTTAGGCAGTGATGAAAGAATGCCTTCAAGCTCAAAAAACCTAAACTTCTCAGGAAAAGTAAAATTTTCGACGAGCAAACGATATCCGGCTGATGAACGCTGCGAATAAGGAACCACAGCCTCGTTAGAATCAAAGCCCACTGCTTTTAATTGGTTTTTTGACAGATATCTAATACCTTCATCGCCATTGTCTATAGCAATACCAATACTATGTTTGAACAGTAGTTCGTAAACTTTAAGTGTATGATGCCATTGGCCATTGATAAAAATCCGTAATTTTTCAAGGCCAGTTTCTGCAAGCGAAACCCCTTTATACTCACCTGTTAATTCTATTTTGAAAATAGATTTTGCTTTTTCTTGCCAGCGAGGCTTAGGCGCTACAAATGGGCTATTATCAAATTGCACATTTGTTATTTCAACAGGCCAAAGGTAGGTTTCATAACACGTTTGAAATTTACATTGCTTCATTGAGTCAACGTTAGTTTCTACTTCACTTGCCTTTGGTATAACCACCCCTGCCGTAGATAAGTTCTCAGCTTCGAGCTTAACAACTGACATTGATGGAATTGGCGCTTGGTAATCAGGTAGCATTTGCCCTAGCAAAGCATCCGTTAACTCCGGGAAACTATCGTCGAGCTTTTGCCTTATATTGGCAGTTAAAAATGCAAAAGATTCTATTAATCTTGAGACATGAGGGTCTTCAATATGATCTTCACTTAACTTTAAACGCCCTGCAACTTTTGGATATTTTTCAGCAAAGTCTTTACCTAAATGACGCACAAATGCTAATTCACGATTGTAATACTTCAATAACTCATCGTTCATAATGATGCCTCAATAATCTTCATACCCAAGTTCACGGGCTCTACTTCTGAATCAAAACTAATAAACTCTGGCTCAGGGTCGGCGTATAAAAGCGCATTTATTCTTAAATTTAACACTCTGTTTAAAGGCACTTCTTCATCTGTAAACACTTCTACTTCAAGAAACCGTGGCTCAAACTTTAAAATTGTATTTCTGACGGTTTCACACAGTAATGCGCGCCCTTCGTGAGAACTTACAGACATACTCGAAAAGTCAGGTAAACCATAAGACAAACATGAAGTAGCCAGCTCGGTGTATTGAGTTGGCCATGTATGCCATTGAATTCGAGCATTTAGCAAAGCTTCAATATCTCTGCGCACGTTTTTTCTAAGCTCACTAATAGTGATGCCTTCGGTACGTGATGGCGCATCCTGGAAGTCGGGCTCATCGTCAATGAGCCTATCTATAATGGATGCTTGAAGCTGTTGTTTATGCTCTATCATGGTTGCTTAAGCTTAAATTATGCTGTTTCAAGTGAGCTTATTTTTAAATTTGGGATGGTGATAGCCTCATCATCAACAAACAGCATTTTCATGCCCTTACCGATAATAAATTCATCTTTTAACTCAACCCAGTCAGACACTTGACCTAGCTTTTCAAGCTCCGATTCAGAGTTAATATAAACAAGTGGTAAATGAGCTGTACCTGATGGACCATCTTTAATTGTAATTTCAACACGTAACCAAATACTTTCTAATAAAGATTCTACTGGCTCCATTTTTAACGATTCAATTTCGTTAAAGTTTGCTAGATAAAACTCACCATTAGTACCTAAAACCTCTAGGTACGGGTTTAAGCAATCATCAAGATCTCTTGTTGATGCATCGTCTGTGCTAACTCTTAAAGACTCCATCTCTTGAGCTAACTGAGCTGCTTCGTCGGTTGAGCCTTCTAACAGAGCAACATGCATTTTCAAAAATAGTGTGTCTAACTCATTCGCATCATGAAATAACTTAGGAATGCCTTTACCTTGATAAAAATCTACACGAGATTGCTGAGCACGAATTAAGTGCCTTAAATTTACTGCACCTACTGCAAATTCTGGATTTTTTTGTACCATGAAATCTAGCTGTTTATCGGCTTTTTCAAGTTCACCATTTATGCAAAGTAATTCGGCGTAAATACTTCTGATATCAAAGTTTAATGGCTCATCTTGAAGCTCTGTAGCACAACAAGATAATGCATCAGTAAGTTTCCCCTCGCGAATTAAGCTATGTATTTTTTTCATGACTATTCCTTTATTTTATGATGAGGACTGAGCTCTGTAATTAATTTAATACTGGAGATCATCTGATCTAATTGAAAATGTGGCTGTAATTGTAAAACAGAAAAGTAATGCCCTGGATTGGCTTTATTTTCACTGACTTTTATTCTGGCATTACTTAACGGGTACTTACTTCTTATATGCTCGGAGGAGGAGTCTGAAGCCGTTGTATAATTATTTATCCACGCTTGTAGGTCTCGCTCACAAGCTTGTGCCGTGTTATAAGAGCCGACACGGTCTCGAGCTAATAGCTTTAAATAGTGAGCAAAACGAGATACACATAAAATATATTGCAGCATTGAAGATAAGCGCGCATTAATATTAGCGGCGCTTGATTCATAGTTTTTAGTTTTTTGAACCGATGCATTACTATAAAAAACAATGTGTTCTGTATTAGTCACTGATGATGCTGGAATAAAGCCAAGTTCAGAAAATTGCTTTTCAAATTTGCTTGTTACTAATAAGTTTAGTGGTGGCTTTGCTTCTTTTTGATAAGTGTCGTTTGCAAAACTGTCTCTCGCAAGCCCTGTAACCAGACCCTTCGAAATTTTACCCGGCTCAATACCGCGAATGTGCCCAAACCAGCCACTATCGCAATATGCTCTTATTAAGGTAGATACAAATTGATATGCTGCATTGCCCCAAAGCATATCGCTTTCAGGGTCTTTAATTTGTTCTTTAAAGTAAAAATCTTGATGACGCTTTCCATCATTGCTATATGGCGGTCTAACTAATATATGAGGAAGCGTAAGCCCAATAAAACGAGATTCTTCCATCGCTCGAAAGCTCTGCCATTTAGCGTATTCGGGTTGTTCAAACTGGTCAAATAAGTCTGCGTAATAGCCTAAATCAGAAAAGTTATCTGCACCAAATAAGTTAGGAGAAGCTGAGCAAATAAATGGAGAGAAAGCAGCGGCAGCGGTTCTAGATATTTCTTTTATTGTGTCTATGTCATTATAAATTGTGCCTGCTGAGCACATGTTACTAATTTCATAATCACCTACTACTACACCAAATGGCTCGCCACCTGCGCTATCAAACTCACTTTGATAAAGTAGTTGAAAAAATAGGCTTTGGTCAAAATCAATAGCTTTGTTTACATCTTTAGAGAGTGTTGCCCAATCGCAGTTCAATACTTTTATTTTTACTTTATTTTCTTTGTCGTATTGTTCGCTTTGAAGTATCAGCCACCAAAGATTACGCCAACTGGCTTCTAGCTTTTGAAATCTATCATTATGAATTATGAGGTTTAATTGTTCTGAAATGAGTTGATCGAGTTCAACAATTACGCGCTGTAAATAAGGACCAAGTGATTCTTTAGTCCAAGATATAGGTGAATCTGAAGAGCCTTCAAGCCATAACAACAAGGCTTTATCTAGGTTTTTTTCGTTTAAAAACCTATCGAGTAAAGCCTCATTATCACTTATTCTAGACTGCGCTTTTTGTACAAAAGCGAAGTCTTGATTTATAAATGAAAACTCTTCGTGATTCATTCTACTGCATTATCCTTAACGCTCGAGATCAGTTAATTAACCGATCTCTGGAATTTTAGCTACAAGGCGTAAAGAAGAAGTAAGCTCTTCCATTTGTAGCCAAGGTCGTAACCATGCAACTGCATTATATGCACCTGGTTGACCTGGAATTTCCTTAACTGATACTTTTGCATCTGCTAGAGGATAACGTGCTCTGATATCTTGACCACCACCCTCAGTCGCATTTACATACGAAAGGATCCAGCGGTTTAACCAAGACTCAACGTCTTCAGCTTCCATAAAGCTACCAATTTTATCACGCGCCATTACTTTTAGGTAATGAGCAAAGCGAGACGTTGCCATAAGGTAAGGTAGACGTGCAGATATTGCCGCATTAGCTGTGGCATCTGGAGTTGAATAAATTTGTGGTTTTTGACAGCTTTGTCCACCAAAAAATACTGCATAATCTGTATTTTTGTAATGACAAAGAGGCAAGAAACCTAACTTGCTTAATTCAGCTTCACGACGATCTGTAATGCCAATTTCAGTTGGGCATTTAAGATCTGGATCGCCATCATCACTTGTGAAGATATGCGTAGGAAGACCTTCTACTTTACCGCCGCCTTCAGCACCACGTATTGCAGTACAGAAACCGTATTGAGCAAATGCTTTGGTCATATTTGTTGCCATAGCGTAGGCTGCATTACTCCAACAGTAATCACTGTTATCAGTACTTACTGAACGGCCATCTTTTGGTTCAACTTCAAACTCTTCATAGTTAAATTCTTCAACTGGTTTAGAAGCCGCACCATAAGGTAGGCGAGATAAGAAACGAGGCATAGTTAATGAAACAAAACGCGAATCATCGCTGTCTCTGAATGAACGCCACTTAGTGTACTCTAGAGATTCAAATACTTTTTCTAAATCACGTGGTTTGGTTAGCTCTTCCCAGTTATCAAAACCAAATAATGATGGCGATGAAGCTGCAATAAATGGACAGAAACCAGCGGCTGCAACATTAGACATTAGACTTAATGTTTCAACATCTTCAGGGTGGTTAGTAAACTCAAAGTCACCAACGATAGTACCGTATGGTTCGCCACCTGGAGTACCAAACTCAGACTCATAGATTTTTTTGAATGTTTGGCTTTGGTCAAACTCAACAGCTTTGCTCAAATCTTTATGAAGTTCTTTTTTCTTCATATTTAGCATACGAATTTTAAGTGTAGAGCTTGTCTCAGAATTCATTACTAAATGGTGCAATCCACGCCAAGAGCCTTCTAACTTTTGAAACTCTTCGCTGTGCATTACTACACTTAGCTGTTTTGAGATCTTCTGATCGATTAATTGAATTGCTTCATTAAACGTCACTGTCATGTTTTTGTTCCACTGAACAGTCCCTTTTAAGGCTTCTTCTGTCAGTGTTTTAAGTAACTCTTCTGCACGGCTTGCATCGGTTTGCTTAGTTGCGCCAATAGCTTGCTCTAATAGTGAAGACGTTGCTTCTGAGGTAGACTCTAATTCAGTACTTAGTTGCTCTGTACTCATTTTTCAGTCTCCTCTATTTTAAGCTCTTTTGCGATTGTATCTAAGCTTGCTGTGTTGCTTAGTACTTCTTCAAGCACGTTTTCTAATTCTTCTGAACGGTCAATCTTAGTCATTAAATCGCGTAACTTGTTGCGTGTTTCCATTAATTTACGTAATGGCTCAACCTGATTTACAACAGCTGCTGGTTCAAAGTCATCAATCGATTTAAAGTTAAGTTTTACTTCAAATTCAGAACCATCATCATTAAGCGTATTATCAACTAATAATTTTAGTGAAGGGCTCATGCGCTTTAAAACGTCATTAAAGTTTTCACGATCTATTTGCACAAATCGTCTATCTTTAAGTGGTTTTAATGCTTCTGTGTTATCACCAGAGAAGTCGCCCATAACACCAACAACAAATGGTAATTCTTTTTTTACTGCAGTGCCTTCAGTTTCCACATCATAAGTGATGTGTACGCGAGGCTTACGAACTCGTTTTAATTTATCATGGATACTCATAGAGAACTCCTTTTACTTATGTTTCAGTTTCGCTGATTTTAATGCCAGACAACTTAAAGTACCCAGTCCTAGCATCACTATCTGTAATTAATTCATTTAATAATTCAGGCAGCGACAATTCGCTCCATCGAATTACTTGTTCTATGGTGTACGACATAGGTGAGTGCGGCTCTGTCTTTCTAAAAAAAGTAGCGATTTCTTTGAGTTTATTAATCGCACTTTCTCTTGAGTTAATTTCGTGATTAACTTTTACAACTTGCTCTGTAACACTTTGACCGTCGTCGTCTTCACTTTGAACCACTTCTTGCACTTCGTTTAATGCAGCTTTTGCCTTATCAGCAGCTTCAAGCTTATCTGCAGCAACATGCTCAACAGCAGCAAGACTAACTGCTAATGCTTGTTTTATATTTGATGTTGGCTGTGGCTGTCCAGTTACTCTATCCAATACTTCGCTTAATAAAGCAAATTGCTCAATCGCGTTTTCAATGTCTTGTTTTAAAGTAACAAAGAATTCAGTACTTGTTTCTGCAGCACTTCTTTCAATGAGCTCATAGTCAACAGCACCTAAATTAAGCTTTTTCTCTCTTTTCTCATCTGTTAAACGAGAAATATCATAGCCTTGCTGATATTCCCAAAAAGAATATGACTCCATACTGGCGCTATCGGTCAGATAGATACTTTTTATCGGGATTATTAATGTACCTTCGCCTGCTGAACCATTGAGGCCAACCAATGCAGATACTTTGTCTGACACTTCATCATCGTCATCGAGTGACGGGTATAATTCATCAAAATAATTGTCGAGCAAGTTATGAGCAACTTTAAAACCAAAAGCTAAGCCTTTGAAGCCATGAATTCGACAAAGTGCTTCAATAAACCAAGCTAAATATTCGATATCTTTGCTTTGTGTTTTTATTGCTTTGCTACATTGCTCTAATAAAGGAAGCCAATCTCTTGCTAGTGAGGAAATACCTTCTTCATCCACTAATGCATTTCTTTCTGCTGCGCGAAGCTGGTTTCTTAAATCTTTTAAGGCGTAATAAGTCGACGTAGGCGAGACATCTGAGCGAGGATCAATACCTGCAACCTCGGTGTCTGAAATAGGGGAAATATACTCTTCAAATAAAAACATTCCGTCGTCCTAATAATTATCCATAAAACTCCAATAAAGCGGAGCGGATTTCATATTACATTCTTTATAATAAATTACAAGCCTAGTTACAATTGAGTTTAAACCTTAATTATTGCCTTTATATAAACAATTAAAATTTAATATACTTATTAATTAATAGATGTAATTAAAGTAAAAACTCAAATATAAAATACAAACCAAATTTTTTAACTTAAAATCGTTATTTAGAAAAAAGCGGGATAGTAGCTTCATCTTGAATGTTGAATGTTTCTGATTTATGACCAGCGTATCCTTCATCGTACTTAATTAAAATACAGGTCACATTATCTCTTGCACCTCTAACTAATGATGAATGCATAAGCGCCATACCAGAATCAATAATGCTACTAGGCTCTAGTGATAAACATATGTCTTCATCAGACAACTCACCGGTGAGCCCATCTGAACAAAGTAAAAATATATCGCCCGTTTTTACTTCATTTTGAATAACGTCTACTTTTACATCCGCAGTTACACCCACAGCTCTTGTGATTACATTTGATAATGGATGTGTCTTGGCTTCTTCAACTGAAATAATCCCTTCATCAATTAAATCGTTTACTTGGCTGTGATCTCGCGATATCTGCTTAAGTTGGCCATCTCGAAGCATATAAGCTCGACTATCACCAACCCACAAAACATAGTACTTATTATTTTTAAGAAATAAGGCAGTAACTGTACTTCCTGCGGTTTTGCTACCTAAATATTGGGCGCTATATTCGTTTAATTGCCTATTCGCATCTTCAATGGCTTCAACTATGTGAGATACTTCAAGCTTCTCAAGTGGTAGCTCTTCAACTTTTGCTCTTATTACATCTACAACAAGCTGACTGGCAACTTCACCTGCTTCGTGACCTCCCATCCCATCTGCGACAACCCATAAGTTATGGTTATTTATCTCTACATGCGCATCTTCGTTAAGCTGCCTCACAGCGCCTCGGTGGGTAATTGCATAACTTGTACTAAACTTGCTAATCACTATTTTTTACCTGTGTAAAGTTCCATTCCCAGTGTTTCCACCTTCCATCTAACATTGCTGCAACTTGATTTACCGCAGGCAAGCCAGGCGTTATGAGTACCATAGGTTTTATATTATAAGAGCCATGTGTCCACCAAACGCTGTAATCACCGTGTTTTTTTAACAAAAGAGCATGCATTGCATCTTGGAGGACTTGACTTGATAACTCATCACCTGAGAACTCAAATGCTTCTGCACTTTTATTTTTATCTACAGAATTTAAAAAACTAACCTGCTTTTTAACTCCTGCTATAGAGCTTAGAGACTTAGCAACCTCTTTACGCCAAGAGAATAAATCAACCGAACTATCAAGCACTTTTAATACAGTGTCTTCATACTCTAAAGAAAACACACCTGAGTTTAAAACATCTATAGGTGCAAATTCTAATGTGCTAGCAACTGTGAAGGGATAGTGTCTACCTACTGCGTCCATACTCGGTAATAGAGTCCCCATAACGCCTTTGTCACCAACAATGTTTGGCGATAATGCAAAGTGCCATACTGGTCCAATTAAGTAATTATCTTGCCATACTTCACCTAGCTGTTCTTTACTCACTGCAATGGCTGCTTGCAGCCACTGCTCCCAATGCTCTGAAAACTCTTTCGAAACGCTATCTTGTACAAAATCACCTAAACTAGGTACTTTGCCAAGATAACCAATATTTATAATCGGGTCGGACATGAAAACTTCTCTACACTTTTATTCCAAAATGGATGCCTGATTGATTTAGGCAATAACTCGACTTTCGCATTGTTTCCCATGAGTGAAAAATGTAACTCTAAGTCTTCACGTGTTTTTGCTCTTTTAGCACTTAACTCGTCTAACATGCGATATAGCGACCATTCACCTTGGTAAGTTGTATTTATAGAACGACCACCATTTGGAGGAGTAAATACAACTCGTGTTTTACTCTGGCCACTTGCTCCAGGCCATACAAAATTTGTTACTCTAAGTGGACCATGCCTGTAAGTCATTGACTGACCGTCAATTTCGAGCATAAAGCTAGAGATGGTACGGTCTAATTCTAATGGTTTTAAGCCAAACTCAATTCTTGGTGTTGCACTTCCGCCATCAAAAAAGACTGTTTGAATTTGATTCGCCAGTTCAAACATCGCTAATGTATCTCGGCTAATACCTATATCTTTTTCAAATTTCCATGGCGTTGAGCTCATATCTACACTTGGCGCAATATAATTGGTGAAAAAGCTATCAATTGTTCCACCTGGGCCGAAAAATCGAGTGAAATCTTTCATATTCACTTCTTTTTCTGCGTATGGAGAAAACGGATAACGGCCAACAATTGCAGCGTTATATTCGCGTAGCACCTTACTTTTCCACATCTCGTTTAAATGTCTGTTGGCACTATTTTTAGTTATGTTACTAGTATCTCTACTTATATCTAACAGCCAACTATTAAACGGGTAAGGTAAATCTCGACTTTGAAACTCAAGCTGACGAATAAAGCTAGGCTTACTTTTACCGCTAATTTGGTCTTTAATTGACGACTTTAATTGATCGCCTCTATCAAGTTTGGTTAAGTAAACGTTTAACTCTCTTAGATTTTTCTGAATATTATCTAATTGTTGAGCATCAATTTTTATTACATCTTCAAAGGCTTCTTCAACTTGGTGACCCGGTAATTTAATATCAAATTTAGGGGCTTCGTCAGGTAAAAATCGCTTGATACGATTAGCTTTGGTTTGCATAGCTATTTCAGCAGCATTTGCTGCAACTTTACCTGCAGCCTTTTGGTTATCAGATACTGGTAATTTAGTTAGCTGCACATTTTTTTGTACTGCAGTGATAATATTTTTAATAGGCGCTTCAGAGCCAGCTAAGGCATCAGTAATATTAACCCCCTCAGCCGGAGAGCTATATTGATTCAGGCTCAGATCATCAATAAATGATTGCCAATAATAGATATAATCTTGAAAGTATCGCTGCTCTAGTTTCTTCTCAATCTCATCTTTAGAAATATCGTAAGTGCCCGTTGCCTCTTCACCATACACCCAGCTACTTGCCATTAAATTGCCAAGCATTTTACTTTTCTCAACATTAAAAATGCCGTGAAAACCATTAAATGTATATAAGCCAGGGATACTTCGCGTAAGCTCACCGTCATTTCTAAAAGTAAATTTTTGCGCACTTTCAAAACTAATAATGTCTGTAAGCCTAAATGGCGGAATACTGCTATCTAGGAAGTCGGCTTGTAATCGTTGATATGCTCGCTCAGCAATTGGTAGCTTAGTTAGCTCAGCTCGCGCAACACGTACTGCTTGATTATCAATTTCAATTTGGCTAACACCGTTTTCAAGTAATGTAGCTACATGCTCCATCAGCTCTACTCTGGTTTGCATATTTTTATCGCCTGGTAAGTTACGCTCTAAATAAGCGTTAAACCAAACCGTTATATCTTCACTTTCAAAGTATTCAGGCTGAAACAACATGAGGTAACACTTAAGTGTTTCGTATAAATAACTTAAGTGCTCAGGATGAGCTTCCATTTCTTTAATTAAGGTACTTGCAATAAACGGTTCTAAATACGTTTGTAATGAACGGTCGTAGGCTTGTGTAGAAGCCATTTTTATTTCATTTAGTTTATCAAACCCAATTGATTTAGACTCTTGTGTATTAACAAGTTCAGGGTTGCTTGCAGGTAAGTTTCTAAGAGCCTTTAATCTGTCGTTTAGTACAAGTAAGTTATTACGGTCAAATGAGGCTGTATCAAGCTCTTGGTACGTTGCAATCGCATCTTCAGTCTCTGAAATTAAGTTACTATTCCAAGCAAAACTAAAGTACCACGATGTTGAAAAACCAAATAAAGCTATGCATGCAAGCGATATGCTACCAACACGAAGCCATTTATTTTGCTTGTCATGATGTTTGTTAGTGCTTGCTAAGTTTTGCTCTGGAAAAATTACACCTTCTAATACGTTCTTTATAAAAAAGCTTTTAGATTGGTTAATGTATCCAGATTCACCTGCGTTTGCTTCGTTTAAAAAGCTAGATGGGGTACCCTCTTGCGTTGCACTTGTGAGGTAAACACCACGAAACATTGGTAGTTCTTCGTATGCATTAGGAGTGAATATTTCTTTTAAAAAAGCATCTCCTACACCTTGTAAAACACGAAGCTGCCTAGGGAATTCAAATATCTTAGCGCGAATTTCTTCGTTTCTTTCATTAATTAATCTACGATTTAACATTTCAGTTAATTTAGAAATTAATGAGTGAAATTCTTTGTTGAAAGCATCTACTTGCGTGTCTTTATCTAAATCAAGTTCAAAGGTTACGCCCCAAACCTGCTCACACTCTTCTTCGGTTAATTCGCCAAAAAACTCTCTAAAACCTTCAATTAAATCAACTTTAGAAAAAATAACGTAAACAGGAAAGGTCATGCCTAATTGGCTTTGCAGCTCTTGTAAGCGCTGTTTAATAGCGCGAGCATGTAGGTTTCTCTCAGTTTTGGTCTGGCTCATCAGCTCAGAAATACCCATACTGATCATTACACCATTAATAGGCCTAAGAGGACGGTACTTACGAAGTAATCCTAAAAAGCCTTCCCATGCACGTGAATCATGCTTTGCATGGCTGCTTTGCGTTGTGTAGCGCCCAGCTGTATCAATTAAAACTGCTTTATTGGTAAACCACCAATCACAATTACGAGTACCGCCAACACCATGAACCAAGTCAACACCTAGTTTGTCTTTTAGCGGGTAATCAAGTCCTGAGTTATGAATTACGGTAGTTTTACCAGCCCCTGGTGGGCCTATCATTATGTACCATGGCAACTGGTAAATATTTTTACCTTTGAACAGCTTTACGTCTTTTAAAAGATCGATAGCTTCGTTCATTCGCGTTTTAAGCGTAGTAATTTCTTCATTTACTTCAGAGCTATTTGTATCGTTATTACTATCAATTAACTCATCAGCCATTTTTTCGTCTCGTTTGCTTTGTTGCACAAGACGATAAATTTTAGACACAGAAAAAACCAATAAAACCAATATAATAGTAAACAGTCTTGCTGCAATACTTTGTAGTGGTACATAGTCAGCTATCGCGATTAATGGGCCGCCAAACCAAATTAATAATGATAAAGCTAAAAAGCCAATAATTAGCATTGCCGTACGAGATGTAAGTGCGTAGGTCACTTTTTTTATTTTTTGTGAAAAACTCATTTCAGCCTCTTAAAATAATAAATCGATTTCAATTCGTCGGTTTAGTGACCGAGAAGCTGAATCTGAATTACTGGCAATAGGCTCTGCTGCGCCCTTACCTTCGGGCCATAAACGCCCACTGAGGTTTGTACTTTTAGCCATAGAGTTTGCAACTTGCGTTGCGCGCGCTAAAGAAAGGTGCCAATTAGAAGGGTACTTATCAGTTCTAATTGGTGTGTCGTCTGTATGGCCGGTTATTAAAATACGTCCTTTGGTTCCTTCAAGGCTTAACGCTAGTTTTTCTAAAATAGGCTGAAATGAAGGTAACAATTTAGAGTCACCTTGATTAAAAAGGCTCTCACTATTAATTGAGATTCTGATCCTATCGATATTTTTCTTTATCGTCACAATCCCCATTTGAATCTCAGTTTGTAATAGCTGCTCTAGTACAAGTAACTGCTGATCTTTTTTATCTACTGCTTGGTCTTCAGCTACAGGATGAATGATTGCAAGCTTGTCACTAACAGCCATAACATCATCATTTAGCTTCATATTTATAAATAAATAAACGGTAAGTAAAAGTAAGCCTAAAACAGAAAAAATAACCCACAATGGCACCTGATTTCTTAATTCTACGCCAGCGGCTACTCTTTGTTTCCAGTTAGGAGAAAGCTTATTATTGATTGGCCCATCTAATTGATTTAATAAGTGGTACATTTGTGAGCGGTATTCTTCTACTTTATTGTCACCCACAGTATCTAGTCTGTACTTACCTTTAAAACCTAAATTTAAACAGTGGTATTGCAGCTCTAAAAAGGCTTTGTGTTGCTCAGGCTGGGTCAATGCATTATCAAGTAAAGTATAAAAGTACTCACCGCCAAAAGTTTCTTTATGAAATGTCGAAAGCAAGCTTTCGTCAGCCCATTCCATAGAACTCCATTTAGAGTTTAAAACTGATTCATCTAAAATTGCACATAAACAATAACGAGAGTTTTTGATTACATCTTTTGATAAATTTTGATTACGTAGTTCGACTTCAAAACGTTTGATAGCCTCTACACATCGATGCTTTAACGCAGCTAAGTTAGTCATCTCAACTGATTTTCTAATTGAAATAACCAAAGAGAAACAGTCTGTTGCGGCTTCCATTAATGGGTTTCTAAATATAGAAACCTTTGCATTACTAGGAATACTACTTGCAACAGGCTCAACAGACATGACTGTTTTGTCTGGATCATTATCTACTTGAGGATTATTTGAGGCATCACGCCCTAATCGACCAGGACGTGGTTTTATAATGGTTTCGTCCATTGAAACTCTTCCTTTTAAAAGTTAAGTTCTTATTGCCCACAGGCTTAGTTGTAACTCGGGGTAATTTCCTGACAAGTGAATAGCAATACCACCACTTGAATGAAGTTTTGCCCAATGCTCGCCATGTTTATTTAATTCAAAATAATGAAAACCTGCATGGTAAGGAATTTGACGCGGTGCCGTTGGTAAGTTACTGATTGTAATACCTGGGATTTGATTATTTACTAAATCTCGGATTGTCTCAACACTACCAATTTTAATTTGAGAAGGTAATATCTTACGAAGCTCCTCGTGAGGAACACTGGCTTTAATAGCCAATACAAATTGACCTGAGCTAAGTACTGATTTGTCTTTGAGCGCACCAAAAGAAATACCAAACTTGCTTTGCTCTAACTTTATTTCCGTAGCAGTTTGCTCAATTACATGACTTAAAGATTGGTATAAAAAGTTTATTACTTCACTAAATACCGGGCCTAAGTTTTTATGGTCATACTTAGGTAATTTAGGCACTCTTTTGTTTACTGTACTAAAAGTAGATAACTCACCAGCAAGCTCTATTAGACGAGTATAAAGAACGCTTGGATGAAGATTATTAACTGATAATAAGTTTTCAAAAACAGCGTCATACTTGTTTAATGTTTGCAGCATAATAAAATCAGCTACAGAGGTACTTCCCGCATAACCTTGGCACAATCTAACAGCAATACTCTCTGAGCGCTGCTTGATCATTGAGCCAATCTCTCTCACTAAACCAAGTAATGGCTTACACTGACCGACTTTTAACGATGCTGGTATATACTTTGGATCGAGCTTAATTTGACCTTCACTGCTAACTTCAACAATGCGTGCAAGTGGCAATAATATATAGCCTGCATGGTCGTCTGATGACAATACTAGCTTACTAAATACCTTAGCTACTTGAATAATTTCTTGAGCTTGTGCACCTAAAGAGTCATCACTTACAGATAAGTCGCTTAGTTTATAACGCGTAACAATATCCTCATCTAAAGATGAAATATTAATACCACTGGCTTTTAGTGCAGGAACCGCTAAATAAATTATTTCATCATAAACATCTTTGCCTACCACTAAAGGCTCAGGCAAATAGGTAGATTGAGGCATATCGATAGGTAGCAAATCAGGGGTAATAGCTGACAATGACTCAATAGCAAATTGGCCTGAGCTTAATAGCTGAGTATCGATACTTATATCAAGTATGCCCCAAGGATCTGCTAAATTCCCATTACAAATTTGCTTAATTAAATGCGAAAAATGCTTATCTGACTGCTGAAAGTGTTGCGGCCTTAAGAACATTCCTTCGGTCCAGGCAACACGAGTGTTATCACTCATTGTACAAATCCTTTTTTACTGCTCTCTCATGTATGTAGCAATTGCTTCAACATTTACATCTATATCGTCATAGCCAGTTGGGTCAACTTCGATTACAGCTCTCCATCGTGCTTGATCGATATTTCTGTACGCGACAACAACACCAACGTATCGTGTATTGCGGTTTAAGCTCATTTTATATTCTTGAACAGAGTTTGGCTGTAATTCTAATTCATCTTTTTTTAATAAGTCTGGGCCTAATAGTTTTTCAGGTGTTTCATACAGGCTAAAGAAATCCTGAGTATCAAAAATTGTTCTCGAGCTAAGCTCAAAAATTTTCATTACTACCGGTGAAGGTCTATCTGACGTGTCTGGATTTACATTTTTAGACACATTAATTTTTAGATCCGTAGAAGGAGGCACAAACTTATTAACAGTTGAACAACCCACGGCTAAAAACAGTAAACTGAAACTCATTAAAAAGAGCTTAAATTTGTTCATTATCTACTTTCCTTTCTAGAACGATTCTTTAATTCTATCGTTGTATGCTTTTAAGAAATCATCTGACAACGCCATAGCTCCCTTACTATTTACATCATGAGATAACTCATCATATAAATTTTTGTATAGCTTCCAGCACTTAGCCTCTGTTTGACCAGGGATGATTTTTAATACGTTAGAATTATCATTTATTTGTTGATTTATATGTTGGGGAGAAACTTGCTCTAACATCCCTTTTAATACGCCGTCAGCTCCTGCTAATAAAGCATGTTCATGTCTTCGCGTATCAACAAAGCTTTCTTTGATTGATTCTTGAGACGACAGGAAGCTTGCACTATTTCTGATGAATAAATTCTGAATAACGTCATCAATATCTGCCGAAAACTTAATTGGGTTATTTTGTTGAGTTTGAAACATCGTTTGGTTTAAACGCAATTGGTTTTTTACAAGCGCTCTTTGGCGAAGAGACTCCATCAACTCGGTCAGTAATAGATTTAACCCTTGGCCCATTTCAAACCAAAGTTCTTGTGAGTTTAATGAATTTTGCAACTCAGCTTTGACCCCCAGCCCGTTCAAAAAAGCATCAGTTAAAGCGGTATCTTCACTAGGCGATGTTGGATTTTTTTGCACTACTGGTTTAGGAGCAGGCTTTACTGCTTGAGGTTTAGTTACAGGCGTATCTAGTACTGGTGTATTAACTGAAGTTTGCTGCTCTACAGCTGGTTTTTGTTGTGGTTTACTTACAACGGGTGCTTGTTGAGTTACAGCTTCTGGGTTCATTAAGTGAGCAAGCTCATCCCAGTTTTCCGGTATTTGGTTAGCTGAATTAAGGTCACTGGCCTGAGCCATAGAAACTGCAGGCATAGACTCATCCATTATTGATTCATTAAAATACTGTTCTGGCTCAGAAAAATGCTCCGTAGGATGCTGATAAGATCTTTCTGGCTCTTTGCTAATACTAGCTGCAGCGCTTAAATTACCATAATCGGTGTCAGGTGTTTTTTCATTAGTAGCTAATTTTACCTCTATCTGAAAATCACCCACAGTGATCGTATCACTATTTGACAAGCGTTGTTTATTGCCTTGACCTAATGGAGCTACACCAAAATTTACAAAAGTACCATTTGTAGATGTATCGTAAACATAAAAAGAGTCGCCCTCTTTAACTATGCGTCCGTGCTTACTAGAAATGATTTTTTCAGGATCAGGAAAATGCCAATCACATGCTTCTGAACGGCCAAATATTAGAGAGTCTTTTACTGTTTTAGTTGCTTCAATTTCTGGAGAGAGTCTATGATAACTAGTGATGTTTAGTATCAGTTCCATTTGATAAGTTAGTCCCATAAATCTACATTCTCATTAGGATAAAGTAGAAGAGAAACTATTGTCAACATTGAAATTAATATATAAAAATATACTCAACCATACAAAAGCTCAAATTTAAATAAATTAAATTAAACAAAACCTATATAAAAAAGCCCTTTCAAAGCTTACAAAAGATATTTTGTATGTTCCCATTTAAAAAATTGCTATTTAATAATTAGCATTACATTTTATTAATTTTAAGCCCCTAGAAGTGTTACAAAACAATGCCTGTAGGCTTACGCTGTTTATAAAAATAAACTGTAAATAAACGATATTTCAATAATTAATATAAAAGCCCTTAATTTTTTAAAGTTTTGTACAAAAGTTCTGCTTTAGAAACATTGCTAAGTTGGCTAATTTTTGTAAAAATACAGCGCTTATCAAAGGGAGAATTGATAAAAATAAAAAACTCACCTTTGCGATTATTTTAATATACACAATAAAAGGATTTATAATGAGCGGTGTCAACAGTTCTAATGATAAAACGCAGATAGCTTCGCTTGACTCAAATCTTCGCACGTCAAAAGCAATAAATAAATTAAACCTTATTGGTAAAAAAGTTTCGGATCGCTACTTAGTTGAAGAACTTATTGGCCAAGGTGGTATGTGTTACATTTACCGAGCCAGAGATTTATTTTTAGAAAGTGCGAGTCGTCCTGAAGTTTTCGTAGCGATTAAAGTATTATTAGAAGAGTTTTCTCATTCTGAAGAAGCTATTTCACTTCTTAAGGATGAAACAACTAAAACACAACAGCTCTCCCATCCAAATATTGTAAAAGTATATTCTGCAGGTTCTGATAACGGTTTACATTACGTAACCATGGAATTAGTAGAAGGCGAAACGCTAGAGCAAATAATTAAACGCAACAAACCCTCTGGAATGGTTTTCAAAAAAGCGAGCGTGATTCTTGATCAACTTGCCGATGCTTTAATTTATGCTCATTCTCGTGGCGTCATTCATAACGATTTAAAGCCATCGAATATAATCTTCGATTCAAATGGTAGCCTCAAGGTACTTGACTTTGGTATTGCTAAACACAAAACCATTGAAGATGCCTATGCAGTTAATAGTGAATCAAGCCTAGGCACTGTAGGAGGTTATACGCCAACCTATGCAAGTCCTGAACAATTAAAAGGTGCTGCAGCATCCGTTAAAGATGATGTTTTTTCTTATGCGTGTATTGCCCTAGAGTTATTAAGTAGCAAACATCCATATAATCGTGTTGCAGCAGACACACTCCCTAAAGATACATCGGCAAAACGTCCTAGTAACTGCCCTTTATGGTTATGGGGCACACTTAATAAAGCAATTTCTTTAGATGCAGCAAAAAGAACTGATTCGTTAAAGCCTGTTTTAGATAAGCTTCAAAGTAACTTTAAACCGGCAATAGCACTTGCAGCCAGTACTGTTGTGTTAGCCCTTTTGGCTGGTCAGTACTATCTATCAAATACAAATAATATAAAGCAGCTTGAAGCAAAATTAGATAATGCAAAAGCAATTAACCAACAAGTAGAAACATGGATGTCTTGGGATGGACCGGAGATTCTAAACAAGCTTGCAGAAATCCCACCTCAATACGAGGTATTAAAACAGGGATTATTAAGATCTAATCAAGCTAATATTCTACAAAGCTTTGATTACAGAGCGAATCAAATCAATACAAGCGCTAACAAGTTTAAAGACTTTGATGA
Source organism: Pseudoalteromonas sp. SR44-2 (assembly GCF_014163745.1). Classification (NCBI taxonomy): domain Bacteria; kingdom Pseudomonadati; phylum Pseudomonadota; class Gammaproteobacteria; order Alteromonadales; family Pseudoalteromonadaceae; genus Pseudoalteromonas; species Pseudoalteromonas sp. SR44-2. Next base: position 43,510 of record NZ_JACJDW010000023.1, read on the forward strand.
AACAATTAATGTTTATAGTAAAGCCTTGGAATATTACCCAGATTCAGAAAAGCTATCGGTACAACTCGAAAGCATTTTAAGAGAGCGTCAATCAATAATCTCAGATATTACTTCTCGTATTGATTTGTTACTTGAGCAATCTCGCTATAGTGAACTAGACAATAATAGTATTCCACAATTAATCAATGATTTAAGTGTAGTCGATAGCACCTACGTTTATCGCCCGTCTGAAGTGCATTTTGATAACTATAAACTTGCCTTAGATAAAGCGATTGAAGAAGATGATGTTATCACGCAAAAATCTTTACTTAATGTTGGTAAAGCTATTTTCACCAATAATCAAAAAAATGAACTTGGCTTTGCAGACCTTCTAAAAAGAGAGTCGGCGATAGATGCTTTAACGCTTTACCAAAAGAAAGTAAATCTAGGTGAGCCAGCTAATTTTCCTACTGAAGATGCCGTCGTATTTTACGGTCCTAGATTTGATAGATACACACAAAAACTAGAGACGATTGAAGAGTACAGAGATTTATTAGATTTTGAAGAATTAATCAATACCGAGTCTGCAACATTACCTAAAGACTTTTCATTACTCGTTTCTTTAAAACAAGAATTATCTAGACGTTATATCACTATGGCAAATACGTTAATGAAAAGAAAGATGTACCGTACAGCAGAGCAACTTGTTGAAAGAAGCGAAGCTATTACTCAGTCTCTTGATAATGTAATGCTTTAAAAAACTATTTATTGCGAGAGCATCACCAAATAACTAAAAATATATTAAACTAACAAACGTTTTGTTTTAACAAACGAAGGTCAAGGACGACGGGTTGAGCGATCATTTTGCATAAACTCCTCCAAGATTTTTCGTAATTATCACTATTTAAATGAGTTTATGGAGTACCTATGAAAAAGATAAGCGCACTAGCGGCATTACTAATACTAAGTGGTTGTTCAACTACATCGTCTGTAGATGAAACGCAGCAACTTGCAAAAGAAGAAGCAGTTCAAGTACAAGAAGAAATTGTCGAAGCTGTAGCACCTATTTCATTAACTGTAATCACTAACCCTAGTGATGCACGCGTACGCATTATGAACATTGCGCCTGTGTACCAAGATGCCATTGAACTTAAAGAAGGTAAGTACGACGTTGAAGTAAGCAAGCCAGGTTACTTAACTTACCGCAAGTGGGTTGTAGTCGATAAAAAGACAATTTTAACAGTAAATTTAGATGAAGTGGCAGCAACTAAAGCGGCTAACTAGTCCAGTATCTAAACTTTAATTATGCCTTTAAACATTTCACATGTATTAAAGGCATAATTTTAAACTACACCAAATAATATAATAAACTCCCCACAGCCCCTACATTTATTAAAATACATAACCACAACACCACTATAAAACGCCGCTTTTGCGATTTATGGCGAAGTAACTGTTGAGCAAGTAATGCCCCCGGCCATCCTCCAAATAATGCAAGTAGTTGCAGTGTGCGCTCTGGCGTGCGGTTTACTTTTTTATGTGAAGAGCGCTTAGCTTGTCGCTTATCCCACGCGTACATTAAAAAAGTGATAGCACTTAATACACTTATATAACCAGGTACATATATAGGTATATAAACAGGTAAGTATTGCAGTAGGTAAGCCAGCCAAATGGCGGCTAAATAAAGTAATGAGAATGTGATTAATATTTTCTTTATCAATTAATTATCGCCTATACTTGGCATTGGTATTACAAAAACAAGAGCCAAATTATGACATATTTTAAAGCGATATTCTTAGTCTTATGCTTATCAACATTTAATAGCTATGCATCCGATACATTCACCAACCTTGATAAAGAACTTGCCGTATTTAAGCCCTATTTAGGAACTTGGCAGGCTGACTTTAAAGTACCTGAAGGTGCTAAAAAAATACAAGATGTTGGCCGTTGGGAGCGTGCTTTAAACGGTAAAGCGATACATACCAAGCACTCTATTAATGAAGGTGAGTATGGCGGCGAGTCGATGATTTTTTACGACAGTAAAAAAGGGTCTTTGGTATTTTACTATTTCACAACAGCAGGGTTTTATACAAAAGGGACTATGAAAGTCCTCAGCCCCACTCAATTTGTAGCTTATGAAGATGTAACGGGTAGCCAAGACGGTATTACAAAGGTTAAATCAATGAGTGAACTAAAGGACGATAAATTTATTGTATCGACCTCTTATTTAAAAAAGGGTGAGTGGACAAAGCCCGAACAACGTATTTATACACGCAGTACAAAAACGGTTAAGTTTAAATAGCTGTGATTTAAAAGCACAAAAGGCAGCCTAGGCTGCCTTTTGTCATTTATAAAACCGTATTTATTTTACGTATTTTTTAAATGGCGCGTCTACTGGTGTATCAGCAAGGTGATTAGTGTAGTTGCTCATTACTTTTTGAGACAAGCCTACAATAATTTCAAGTAGCTGTTGCTTAGCGTAACCTGCGGCAAAGAATTTTTCGATTTGCTCATCGCTGATCACGCCACGTTCACGTGTCATTGCAAGTGTAGTTTCACGAAGAGTTTCTAGCTTAGGGTTTTCAAGTGGTGTTTTGTTAACAAGTGCGTCAACAATACCTTGATCTACCTTCATTGCCGCTGCAATGCCACTGTGAGCAGGAACACAGTAATGACAGTCGTGCTCTACGTTAATTGATTGCCATACTACTGTTAGCTCTTCTGCGTTGAATGATGTTTTTTGAAACAACTCATGCAGTACTTGGTAACCTTTAAGTAATGTTGGTGCTTCAGCCATTACTGCATGTAAGTTAGGAAGCATACCAAATGCTGCTACTGAATCAGCTAGTAACGGTTTTGCTTCTTCTGGTGCGTTTTCTTGAGTGTATAAAGTAAATTCGGCCATGGTTAGCTCCTAATAATTAATAGTTTTAAGTAACTTCGAGACACATAGTATTTGATTTTGAGCGACTGTTCAAGTTAAAATTGAGCAAATGTTCAAATTGATTGAGAATGATATGGCTAATAAGGTTAAATTTGAACGCGAGAATGTAGTTCGCGTTGCTAGTCAGCTATTTTGGCAAAAAGGTTTTCATGCAACCTCAACGCGTGACTTACAAGAAGCCGTTAATATGCGCCCGGGTAGTATTTACTCTGCGTTTGGCTCTAAAGAAGGTCTATATTGCGAATCGCTGAAAGATTACACCGTACAAATGAAAACCCAAATAGAAGGGTTTTTATCAAGTGCCGATACAGTACTTGGTGGATTACGTGCGTTTGTTGAAAACGTGGTAATTAAAACAAAAGATTGCAGTCCAAGCGCTATTTGTATGCTAGTTAAAGCAAACAGCGAGTTTGCAGAAAAAGACTCAAACCTGTATGAGCTAAGCTTAGATTTAACGGCTCAATTTGAAGCCTATTTAACGCAATTATTTAACCAAGCAATAAACAAAGGTGAGTTAAGTAACACGTTGACCGCTGTTGAATATGCGCGCTTTTTTCAGGTGCAATTTACAGGTTTACGCGGTTATTTTAATCGTCCTAATGTAGAGCAATTTGCTGAGCCAATGATCAACCAAATGTTTATGTTGATTAAAAAGTTATAAATAGCAGTTATCGCGCATTCTCAATAAGTTATACTTATTTTACTAAATAAAAATGGCCAGTATTTACTGGCCATTTTTTTGTGCTTAAAACTTAATTTATAAGTTACGTTTTAAGCTTATTTAGCTCATTATCTTGCTGGGCAACAAGTGCATTAAGCGCTTCGCTGCTATCCCCTGCTTGTGTAGATAAGTCAGCAAGTTGCGATGCGGCATCAGATATAAGCGTTAAATTACGGTTTATTTCTTCAGTCACTAAGCTTTGCTCTTCGGCAGCGGTGGCAATATGTGTAATTTGATTGGTTATTTCATCAACTTTAACGACAACACTGTGCAGAGCATCAAAAGCTACAGATGTTTCATCAACGGCATTTTGTGCACGTACTACGCCTTTTTCAATAACGGTAGATGCGTTACCCACTTCAGATAATAAACTATCAATTAACTGGCTTATGTCATCTGTTGATGAACGCGTTTTAGAAGCGAGTGCACGTACTTCATCGGCAACAACGGCAAAGCCGCGCCCATGTTCACCAGCGCGCGCAGCTTCAATAGCAGCGTTAAGTGCAAGTAAATTTGTTTGTTCTGAAATAGTACGAATTACATCTAATATTTGCGTAATGTCTTTACTACGCGAAGCAACTTTTTCAACGGCTTGGTTAGCTTCTTTAATTTCTTCAGACATCGTTTTAACTTGCGTCATCGCTGATGACAAGCTCGACTCACTGCTTACTACTAAACTATTTATTTCATCCGCTTGCTGCGCTGACTGCTCTGATGCTCTGGCTACTTCGAGTGCTGTTGCGCTCATTTCGTTCATAGCCGTTACCACACTTTCAATTTCTTGAAATTGAGATTGCACATTATGCTTAGTATCAATAGCGATGTGTTGTGCTATTTCGCCTTGCTGCTTGGTTTGATCAGACACCGTTTTAAGCTCAGAAATTAAATCACGTAGCTTTGCTAAAAATCGATTAAACCCACCAGCTAATGCAATAAGCTCTGCGTGACTATCAACATGCAATGTATGTGTTAAATCACCTTCAGAACTTGCGAGGTTATCAACCCGCTGTTGAATTTGTTGTAGCGGCGCTATTACACCTGCTATTACTAATTTCATAATAACAAAAGCAACCACAGCAATTACTAAGCCTGTTATTAAAATAATAAATCTGAGTGATGTTGCTGTCTCTTGCATGTTTTTTTCTAGCGCTTCAGGCCCTGCAAGTGCTAGATCTGTAGGTACTTCTATGATTAATGACCACTGAGTGTTAGCTAGTTTTATATTAATTGGGTAGTTAACTAAATACTCGCTAGGCGTTTTAAAGAGCCCATGTTGACCTTTAAATTTAACCAGCTCACTGTAAGTGTTGCTACTAACCGCTTCTTTAAATGGGCGGCCTAATTTAGATTTATAGTGACTGCTGCCTACAATCAAACCTATATCACTTAAAAGTGTTACTTTTGCTTGGCCGTTGTAAAGCTCGCTCGACAGCTTTTCGGTTAAGCCCTGAAAAGTTGGGAGCGTTAAATCAACGCCAGCTAAACCTATAAACTGACCTGACTTTAAAATAGGCACAGTTAACGAAGTTAGCATTACTGAGTCGCCCGATGGGATTTCGTATAAATACGGTTCCATAATACAAGGCTTAAGCGTGTCTTTTGCACACAAATACCAATGCGCTTCACGAATACCAAATTCATTTAAAGAGGTAATATATTTATCGGCAGCATTGGCTACTTTTTGTTGTTCAATTACGCCGTTTTGGTCGCGAGTAATATACACCTCTAAGGTGCCATTACCATTAACCGAATGTTTGTAACCTTGTTTAAAGCTCGAATCTTGCCCATCAAAAGCATTAGGCTCAAATTGCGAATATATAGAAGAAAGCAGAGTATTTTGCTCTAACATCGAGCGGTTAATACTTACTACCGTATCGCGGCTCAGGGTTTCGCTTTTGGCTGCGTCACCTAATAAAGCAGCCAATGAATAAGGGATGCGGTAAGCTTCATTAATAAAGCCGGCAATTTTTTCTCCGTATCCAGCTGCATGAGCATTAAGCTTTTCTTCTACTTCTACAGTAATGTACTCTTCAGATTTAGTCGCTAACTGCTTATTACTTGATGATAACTGCCACCACAAAATGCCTGATAACACTAGTACAGTTATAAATATACTACCGACACTAAGCCAGAGTAACTTTTTTGCTAACGATATTTCTCGCATTCATTACACCCTTTAAATTAAAACTACTGATACAGTTTAGTAGATCTAACCAACGAAGCTATGAATATCGTTAAACAAATTGAATTTAATACAATACGTTTGGTTTTTTAAAGTTTAGCTAACCGTGCTGTTGTAATTGCGGCTAAAACTAATAAACACACACTTACCCATAAACACGCACTAAGCCCATATACTTGAAAAACCCAACCAGAAAGCACCGTACCAAGCAAACGCCCTATCGCATTGGCCATATAATAAAAGCCAACGTCGAGTGACACCCCATCATTTTTAGCAAAACTTACTATTAAGTAACTATGCAGCGATGAATTTACAGCAAATACTCCACCAAAAATAAGTAAGCCTATTACAAGCGTAAAATGTACCGCTATCTCCAATTGCATCAAAAACGCCAAAATGCCAGTTACACCACTTAATAAAGCAACCCACCAGTATGCTTTTTTGACCGAATGTGAAGTTGAATCACCTTGCCCAGTTATTCGCGGTGCTTGCAATTGCACCAGCCCATAAGCAATTACCCACGAAGCCATAAAACCGCTGACCCACCAATGATCCCAGTTAAACTGAGCGGCTAAGTAAACAGGTAGTGCAACTACAAACCATACATCGCGCGCTGCAAACAAGCATAAACGCGCTGCGCTAAGTAAGTTAATTGCCCGCGATTTAGAAAATAATTCTTTAAACTTAGGTTTGTTTTTAGCTTTACCAATATCGCCTTTTAAAAAAATTAAACTAATAACCCACGCAACACTAAGTAATGCAATTAGGCTTATTAATGCCCCCACAAAACCAAATACAGTTAGTAATAAGCCGCCTAAAAAAAAGCCCACCCCTTTTAAAGCATTTTTAGAGCCGGTAAGTATGGCAATCCATTTATATAATTGGCTTTGCCCTGCATCGTCTTGTGGTACTAAATACTTAATGGCGCTCTTTGCACTCATTTTATTTAAGTCTTTTGCTATGCCACTCAGTGCTTGCGCTGCCATAACATAGGCAACGGTTAGCCAATCCCCTGGCACGCAAAGCATGGCTAAAGCGACAAGTTGTAGCCCAAGCCCTACATTCATGGTTTTGTTCAACCCTAAATGCGCGCCAAGCCAACCACCTACTAAATTGGTGATCACCCCAAAAATTTCATAAAACAAAAACAACATGGCTATCGCAAATGCGCCATAACCTAACTGATGAAAATACAGCACCACCAACATGCGTAGCGCACCATCAGTTAAAGTAAATGCCCAATAGTTACCAGTAATTATTAAATATTGTTTTATAGAGCTCGGTAAATCAGCCAACTGCGCAAACATAGCGTTAAACCTTTTTAAACGAGATTAAACCAAATCACTTTGTGCAACTTTAAGCATCAACTCAGCGGTGCGGTTTGCATAACCCCACTCGTTATCATACCAAGCGTATAATTTAAGCTGAGTGTTGTTAATTACCATGGTTGAAAGGGCGTCTATGGTGCAACTGCGCGGATCTGTTTTGTAATCTATAGATACAAGCGGCTTTTCTTCGTAGCCTAAAATATTTTTTAGCTCGTTATTTGCAGCATTTTTAAACCACGTGTTTACTTCATCTTGTGTAACACCTCGCTCGAGCTCAAAAACACAATCGGTAATAGATGCGTTAGTAAGGGGTACGCGCACGGCGTGGCCGTTTAATTTACCTTTTAGCTCAGGAAAAATATGCGTAATAGCTGTTGCACTACCGGTTGTAGTAGGTATTAAGCTAGTACCGCACGAACGCGCACGGCGTAAATCTTTATGAGGGGCATCAATAATTGTTTGAGTATTGGTAATGTCGTGAATAGTAGTCATTGAGCCGTGCTTAATACCCACTTTTTCTTGCAGTACTTTTACTATTGGCGCTAAACAGTTAGTAGTACACGAGGCGGCTGTAACAATTTTATGCTCACTTGGATTATAAAGATCATCGTTTACACCCATTACTACATTTAAAATACCGTCTTCTTTTACAGGTGCGGTTACCACAACACGCTTAACGCCTTGTGCTAAATATTGATTTAACAGCTCGGTGGTTTTCATTTTACCGCTGGCTTCTATTACTACATCGCAATCAGACCAATCAGTTTCGTTTATGGTTTTGTTGTTGGTAACTGCAATCGTGTGTTTACCCACACTAAAGCTATTATCATCACTAGAAACCTGTTGTGCTAAGCGCCCGTGTACTGAGTCAAACTCAATTAAATGTGCGTGGGTTTTAGCATCGCCCGCTACATCATTTACTTTAATAAACTCTATTTCTGGCCAATCAACTGCTGCACGCAGAGTTAAACGTCCCATACGGCCAAAACCGTTAATACCTACTTTAATAGTCATAATTAAATACCTTTAATAAGTTAGTTACAGCAGCTAGTAATACGTTCAGGGCGATTACCCATAACATTTAAGCGCGTTAAATCGTTTTCATAAAATGAAGGGTTGGCAGTAAGCGTTTGCGTTAATACATTTTTAGCCCACTCTGGTAGGGCTTTATTAATACTGTAATAAACCCATTGATTTTGTTTACGGTCGCTCAACAATCCGCATTGTCTTAACTGCGCTAAATGGCGAGACACTTTAGGCTGGCTTAGCTCAAGTGCAGTAACCAGTTCGCATACACATAGCTCTTCTTGATGGCTAATGAGCAGCATTGCTTTTAAACGCGTATCGTCCGCTAGGCATTTATAAAATTGAAGTGGGTTGAATTGTTCCATATTGTCCTCGCAGTTTTATTGCACATACAATAAAACAAAAACAGAACATATGGAATAGTGAATATATGATTTTTTGTATATTTATTTAACGACTCATTTTTATTAAACTCCACGCACAAAAAAGCCCAGAGGCAAACCACTGGGCTATTACAGTATTAGTTAACTGAGCATTTAATTAAATAACTGAAAGCTCTACTTCAATATTGCCACGTGTTGCGTTTGAATATGGACATACTTGGTGCGCTTTATCTACAAGCTCCTGCGCTGCAGCTTTATCCATATCACCTAGTGATACAGCAAGTTTTACTGCAATACCAAAACCGCCTTCAATCGCGCCAATAGATACCTGTGAGTCAATATGCGTGTCGCTTGGTAAGTCTATTTTTTCACTACCTGCTACAAATTTTAGTGCGCCAATAAAACACGCGGCATAACCTGCGGCAAATAATTGCTCAGGGTTAGTGCCTTGTCCGTCGTCTCCGCCTAAACCTTTAGGTGTTGATAGCTTTACATCTAAACGACCATCATCAGATTTAGCTATACCTTCGCGTCCGCCAGTTGCAGTTGCTTTTGCTGTATAAGCTACGTTTTGTAATGTATTCATAATGAACTCCAAAGTTTAGTAATTAATTTAGTTTGTGTGCAAAATAATAGAACAAGTAATTAGAGATTGCAAATACTTTGCATGCAAATTAAAATACCATGTATTGAAATGAAGGATAACGTTATGCCGTTTGAGCAATTAAAGTTAAAAAATCAGTTATGTCATCGGTTATATATGGCATCTAACAGCATTGCGCGTGCGTATCGCGAGCCTCTAAACGAGCTAAATTTAACTTACCCACAATACGTAGTAATGATGGCGCTGTGGGAGCAAGACGAAATAACAATTGCAGAGCTAATAGATAAAACCGCGATAGATGGCGGTGCAATGACTCAAATACTCAAAAAAATGAGCGAAAAATCATTACTGGCTGTTATTAAAGATGAGCACGACAAACGCAAACGCCTAGTTCAGCTAACCAAGCATGGCCAATCACTTAAGTTAAAAGCAGCCGATATTCCTAAAAATATTTTATGTAAATTTGATAGTGTAGATGCAACACAAGCGAAACAGTTGATGCAGCTGCTCGATTTAGTAGTAAACGACTTAGCCGATTAGGCTCTTAATTTTTAAACAATAAACGTGTTTTAAAAGGTTTTAAAAATGACTCATATTAAAAAATTACTATTAGCAGCGGCGTGTAGCACGGCACTTTTAGGTAGCAACGCTGTATCTGCTAACACCGCTGGCCAAAATGCTGATTTAAAAACAGTAGCCACATTTGATGCGCAGCACCCACCGGGCAACATTGCTATTACCCCATCAGGCAGAAAGTTTTTATCTGTGCATGGCTTTTTTGGCCAAAAGCAAAAAATTATGGAGCTTTTAAGCGATGGTACAACTAAGCCCTACCCTAATGAAGAGTGGGCATACGCGTACAATAACGGTAAAGGTTTTTACGACGTACTTGGCATAAACGTATCAAGCGATGGTGTATTATGGATGCTAGACACTTCAGGGCCCGATCACGCTGGGCGCTTAGTAGGCTGGGATACAAACAAAGAGCAACTACATAAAATTATTTATCTGGCTAAACCGACCATTACCGACACCTCGTTTTTAAACGATTTAGTCATCGATAATAAACATGGCGTTGTATACATTGCCGACACAGCCCAAGGCAGCCAAGCCGCTATTATCACGGTAAACCTTAAAACAGGTGTCGCACGCAGAGTGTTACAAAATAGCCATTACACCACCGCCGAAAATATCGATATGGTTATTGATGGGCGCACAATGAGCCTTGGCGGACAACCAGCCCGCTTAGGTGTTAACCCTATTACGCTTGACCCTAACGAAGACTGGCTTTACTTTGGCTCAATGTCGGGCACATCGGTTTACCGCATTGCCACCAGCGATATAAATAACGAGAGCCTTTCGGTTAAAGCGCTTGAAGACAAAGTTACGCGTTACGGCACTAAGCCAATTTCAGACGGTATTATTGTTGATGGCGGCGGTAACGTATATGTAACCGACATAACTAATGGCGCAATTGGCGTAGTTAAACCCACTGGCAACTACGAAGTATTATTTAAAGACGAACGTTTGAGCTGGCCTGATGGTTTTAGCTACGGGGCTGATCATAAAATATACTTTACCGTTGACGATTTACATAATTCGCCTGTACTTAATAATGGCAAAAATCAAAGTCACGGTAAGTTTAAAGTAATGTCGTTTGAACCTTTGGTAAAAGGAAAAGTAGGCCGTTAATTTACTTTTTAAGCGACTACATTTTTAAAAAGCCTTGCACATTTAAGTGACCCAAGAATTGCAGGGCTTTTTGTTAAATACACACCACTCTGGTGCATATTTTGAAAATACTTCACCGCTTTGGTGCTAATGCTTTTGTACGTATTTACACTTAAATACTAAATACCTGATTTCTATTCATAAAATATTCAAGTTAATGTTGGCATACTTCTTCCTATAAACTGATGTGTTCAGTGAAAATACCAAGGAAAAACCATGTTCAACTTATACCATACCCTTTACCTTTTATGGCGTTTAGACATTAGCGTTTGGCAAGTTAATGATCCAACAAATACCCGCACTACCGCTGATAAAGAACGCGCCTATGTTAAGTAGCATCGTATTGTGTAAAGGCTTGGCATAAAGCTTAAATGTATAAACCTACTTTAGGCTAAGCTTTTGCACACTATGAAATTTATGAATAAACCTTATTTAATTACTTATTAGCCACCTGATATAAAAACAAAGCTCCCTGCAAAAAATCACACATATAAAAACATCAAAAAATTAGTAAAAACACTGCGTTTATAACTTTGCAAGCAACCCTATTGCGTTGTATTGTTGCACCCTATTGAAAATTTTTAGTTGGAACGTGTATGCACGCTTTGGAAGTTAATTTTGATGGCTTAGTTGGCCCTACTCACAACTACGCTGGTTTATCGTATGGTAATGTTGCCTCGTTAAATAACGCAGCAAGCTTTTCAAATCCTCAAGAGGCTGTGCTTCAAGGCCTTGAAAAAATGAAAGCCATGCACGACAAAGGCCTAACTCAAGGTGTATTTGCCCCTCATGCGCGCCCCGACTTAAACGTACTGCGCCGCTTAGGCTTTACCGGTAACGATGCACAAGTAATTCATAAAGCATTTAAAGCAGATCCTATTTTATTACGCGCGTGTTATTCAGCGTCTGCAATGTGGACAGCAAATGCAGCTACGGTATCGCCATCTCCAGATACAACCGACGGCAAAGTACATTTTACTTCAGCTAATTTAAATAATAAGTTTCATCGTTCATTAGAGCCTGCAACCACTACGCGCTTATTAAAAGCGATGTTTAATAACGACAAATACTTTGCGCACCATACCCATTTGCCAGACCAAGGCTTTTTTGGCGACGAAGGCGCAGCAAACCATACTCGTTTTTGTGACAGCCACGGCGAGCAAGGCCTTGAAATGTTTGTATTTGGTGCCAGCGCGTTTAACAGCCAATTACCAAAACCAGCTAAATTTCCTGCAAGGCAAACACTAGAAGCCTCAGAAGCAATTTGCCGTTTACATAACTTAAAAGATTCAAGCCAAATTTTACTACAGCAAAATCCAGACGTAATAGACCAAGGTGTGTTTCATAACGATGTAATTGCAGTAGGTAACGCCAACGTATTACTGTGCCACCAGCAAGCATTTTTAAACCAAGCTTTGGCACTGCAAGATATTCGCGAAGCGTATGTGGGCAATAAAGAATTTTACATTATTGAAGTACCTACCGATAAAGTAAGCATTACCGACGCTGTAAGTAGTTACTTATTTAATAGCCAGCTAGTGAGCCTTGAAGATGGTTCAATGCTGTTAGTGGCACCACAAGAATGTAAACGCAACAGCGCAGTTAACGCCTACATTGAAGAAATGATTATGGCTGATAACCCAGTAAATCAAGTACAGTTTTTTGATTTACGCCAAAGTATGCAAAATGGCGGTGGCCCAGCTTGCTTGCGTTTACGTGTAGCCCTTAACGAGCAAGAACTTGCTGCAGTAAACCCAGAGGTTATTTTAACTGATACTAAATACACACAACTGTGTGACTGGGCAAAACGTAACTACCGCGACAAATTAGGCGCAAGTGACTTTGCAGACTCAGCGCTACTCACCGAAAGCTACCAAGCACTTGATGAGCTAACGCAGCTACTAAATTTAGGTTCAGTGTACGACTTTCAATTAGAAGGTTAATACATCAGCCTACACAAAGGCTAATACAAAAATAGCGAGCCAAGGCTCGCTATTTTTATTTGTGTTTATGTTTATGTTAATACATATTTAAGCATCTTTGTTAACAGTTATTGCCGACGCCATAGACTCAGATATATGCAGTGTACGCTGCGGAAACGGAATACTCAGCCCTGCGCCTTCAATAGCTTCTTTAACACGTTTATTTAAATCCCACACAGTTTGCCAATAATCACCATTAACAGCCCACGCACGTAATTGAATGTTCACTGCGCTTTCGCCTATTGATGTCACCATTACTTTAGGTGCAGGCTCTGCAAGTAATCGGCTCTCTGATGCGGCTAATTCTTTAAGTACATTTAAGCCAACGTCAATAGAGTCGGCATACGAAATCCCCACCACTATGTCCATTCGTCTTTTGCCATTACGGGTAAAGTTTTTAATATTGCCACCCCACACTTTGCCGTTAGGCGATGCTATATAAAGACCGTCGGTGGTTTTAAAAATAGTGGTAAATAGGTTTATTTCACTCACAGTACCAAGCGTGCCACTGGCATCAACAAAGTCGCCTATTTTAAAAGGTCTGAGTATTAGCAGCATAATACCCGCAGCAATATTGCTCAGCGTATTTTTAAGGGCTAAACCAATCGCTAAACCAGCAGCACCCATTAGCGCAATTAAACTGGCCGTATTAACGCCAAAAATATCTAAAATAAATAGCCCACCAATTATATAAACTAAATAACCAGCAATACTCGATAAAAGAGGAAGCAGCGTACTATCCACTCTTTTTAATGGCGATTTAGAGTTTTTAATCGCTTTTTTAACCGAGCGTGCAATTAAGGCACTCGCAACTAAAATCACCAACGCTAAAACCACTTTGTACCCTAAAGTGATGATTGTTTCTGAATGGCTTTGCCAAAACGCTAAAAGTTTATCTTTCATGTTTGTTCCGATAAATGTGGCTGAAACTCAGCAAAATAATGGTTAAATCTAATAAAACCGACTTCAAAAGAAGTGGCGCGAGTATATAGTAAAAAACGATTAAATCGATGAAATTAAAAACGTTTTAAAACAGCATGTTAAAAGTTATAACTTCTCATATTTTTAATTCAATTTAGGTTAAGGGTTAAATACATACACTTAACAAATCAAATAAGAGGAAACAACCATGAACTTTAAATCAACAATATTAAGTAGCGCTATTATTTTTGCCTTAGCAGGCTGCGGCTCATCAAATGACGATGCTGAAACAACCCCACCGCAAACAAGTGATAAAACCACTTTTAGCTTAGGAATTTCCGACGCTCCAGTCACTGGTTTAAAACAGGTTAACGTTGTATTTGATTCAATAACAATTAAAGCCCAAGAAGGTGAAGAAGTTAGCTTTGAAACTCGCTCTAAAAACGATGCCACCTTAGCGCAAATGGTCAACTTACTAGACTATACGGGCGACGATATTTTTCAATTACTTGACGATCAAGAAGTACCTGCAGGTGATTATTCGTGGATCCGCGCACAAGTAATAAACGGCGACACAAACAACCTTAGCTTAACATCTCACGTAGTTTATGAAGACGGCAGCATTGCACCGCTTATCGTAAAAAGAAAAGGTAATGATGGTGTGGGTGAAATACAGCTAGATGGCTTTACACTCAATCAAACCGACAACGAGTTTGTATTAGAGTTTGATTTAAAAAAATCGTTAGTTGATCCACAAAATAATAACGAAGTCTTTTTAAAACCTCGCGGTGTGCGTTTACAAAACCTTTCTGAATCACAAAATATTGAAGGCACTGTAAGCCAAACACTTATAAACAATTGCGAGACTGACAACATTGCTCTTGCCGCTGATGATTCATCATTTGGCCATGCTGTTTACCTTTACTCTGCGCAAGCACAAACCCCAACAGATATTCATGAAATAGATGACCAAACGCCTGATAACGCTCCGTTAGCTACTGCCAATGTTGTATTTGATGCAGACGATAATGAATACGAATTTGAACTCGCATTCATAACACCAGGCGACTATCAACTTGCTTATACGTGTAGCGCACATATAGACGATGCAGAGCAAATAGATGCTGATTTTAATATTTATCAACTGAAACAAATTAGCCTAACGCAAGCTGACGATTTATCAGTCAATTTTGACATAGCACAATAACTGCATGGCGCACATTGAGCTGCGCCTTTATTCATTTGTTAATAAGGAAAAAACCATGGCAAAAGAGAAAATAGTACTCATAACCGGCGCTTCTAGTGGCATTGGTGAAGCAACGGCAAAAACCTTAGTAAACAACGGTCATAAAGTTATATTAACCGCCCGTAGAGAAGAGCAACTTAATCAACTTGTTGCCGAGCTAGGATCAGATAACGCACTGAGCGTAGCCGCAGATGCAACCGACTTTACCGCACTTGAAAACGTAGTTACTAAAGGCATTGAAAAGTTTGGCCGATTAGATGTAGCCTTTGCTAACGCGGGCATGGGTGTTTCAACCGCTGGCACCGAAAAAGGTGACCCAGATGAGTGGTCAACTA
Source organism: Pseudoalteromonas sp. SR44-2 (assembly GCF_014163745.1). NCBI lineage: Bacteria > Pseudomonadati > Pseudomonadota > Gammaproteobacteria > Alteromonadales > Pseudoalteromonadaceae > Pseudoalteromonas > Pseudoalteromonas sp. SR44-2. The sequence continues at coordinate 58,892 of NZ_JACJDW010000023.1, forward strand.
TGATTGATATAAACATTAAAGCCCTACTGTGGACTGCAAAATTAACCCTGCCGCATTTACGCCAAAACAAAGGTCACTTTATATTAACCAGCTCTGCCGCTGGCCGTAAGCCAATTGGCGGCTCTATTTACGGTGCAACTAAATGGTTTGCTTATGGCTTTGGACAAAACCTAGCTGAGGAAATGAGCGAATGGAATGGCCGCTGCACAACCATAGCACCTGGCATGGTAAACACCCCGTTTTTTGATGACGCTAAACCCGACAAACTCGACCCGCAAGACGTAGCCGATGCGGTATTGTTTGCAATAGAAGCAAACCAGCGCAACAGCGTACGCGAGATTTATTTAATGCCAACTAATTAAATGTAGCTTGGTAGATTTTGAGCTGTCAGGTTTAATGCTAATGGCGTTAAACCTGGCTTTTTTTAATGTTAGTCTCAACTAATAAGAGTCGCATATGCTGAACTCAGAATAATTATTTATAATAAGCTCAAACGATCATTTTATCTCGCTTGAATAGCTTATTAGCTGCAATCACAGCTAAACGCTTTCCTTTTTTGATTTGCTTTCTTTGCTCTTATTAACTCGATCTTCAATTAACTTATTCAAAGGGGAGTTGCTAGGATACAACACTTTAGCACATGGAATATCAATGGCCGCAGGGTCGAGATGCGAATCTTGATCATCAAAAAATATATGTGGCTTAAATGCCTTTAAAAATCGACTTTTTTGAAGTCCACCAAGAAAGAATGCTTGATCAATATAAACGTCCCATGCTCTCAACGTCTTTATTACTCGCATCTCAGCAGGACTATTACGCGCTGTCATTACAGCTAACTTAACAGGAGAATATTCAATACGACCTGGTAATCTTTCTTGAACCTTTGATAATTTCTTCAATAGATTCGCGTAGGGTCCATCAGGAAGTGGGATATCTTGATTTTCATCTTCATTTGACCAAAACTTTTCCAGACCTTCTGTTTGATTTACTAACTCACTTGTTTCATTAAATAAGACAGCGTCAGCATCAAAGGCAAACCTAACTTGTTGTTCATCTAACGGTTTCGCATTTTTAGGAGGTGCTTTAACTAATGCTGATGCGCATACTTTACTATCTATAACATCTTGCGCATCTTCTTCATTTGTAGTTAAAAACAAATCAACATAAAAAGCATCTAGATAAATAGAGCTTTTTTCACCTGCTATGAATGCAGATCTAGTAATGGGTAAATTGCGTCTTCGGATTTCTTTTAATACTCTAAAACCAGTTTCTGGGCTATTCCTTGAAATAACAACAACTTCAACAATAGGTGTACTATCACCTTTGTCTAAATGGTCATTTAAATTAAGAAGAGATCTTACAAGTGACATACCCGTTCCATCTTCTAATGGTTCATCCTCTCTCTCAAGCATGTGTTTTCGATATTCATCAATAGCGGAGTCAGGATCTGATTTTGATTTTTGTTTGAAAATTTCAGCTGATTCAGAAAGATCAAACAGTGCTGTAGCAGATATCCCTACAACTAATGTTTCATTTAACTCTATGGGCATACATAATCCTTTTTAGTAAACTGTTTTATCAGAGGTCATTCTTATTCTTAAGTAAAATGTCCCTATTTTGTGTAGTTCTATTAATAGCAAAGACAGTAAGTTATTACCAACTATAAATATTATGTTTGGAATAATTTACTTTTTACTGAAAAATAGAAAAACTTCATCGTCGTTCTGTAGAGAAAGCTATATTAACTATGGTCATCATGCCTACTTTAAACCCTTAGTTTAAATTAACTCCAAGCTACTCCTATTGAATCCTCTGTATTTTTACTTCATATTAAATATTCTTATTTCTCACTTATTATGCTGTTATGTCATTTTTTAAATTTAGCCATGCACTTATTTTAACCCTTGCTAGTACCCTACCGCTTACAAGCCATACTGGGCTTGATAAAAATGAGCGTGAAATAGTAAAACAGGTCGATAAAAACATTCCCCAAGCACTTAAAGAAATAGAGCAAGCCGTAAATATTAATAGCGGTTCGCTTAATATTGAAGGTGTAAAAAAAGTAGGCGCGCTGATAAGCGAGCAACTTAAAGCCATTGGTTTTAAAGTAGAATGGCTGGATGGCAGTGCGTTTAACCGCGCAGGGCATGTATTAGCAACCCATGAGAGCAATGATCCCGATGCAATAAAAATACTGATGATCGGCCATCTAGATACGGTATTTGCCAAAAACGATAACTTTACTACCTACAAACAACTTAATGCCGATACAGCCAGTGGCCCAGGCGTTGCCGATATGAAAGGCGGTAACACGATAATAATTACCGCACTTAAAAGCTTACAAGCCCTTAATTTACTCGAAAAAGTAAGCATAAAAGTGTTACTAACCGGCGATGAAGAAAGCAGCGGTCGCCCGCTTAGCTTATCTAAACAAGCTATTGTTGATGCAGCTATTTGGGCTGACGTAGCGCTTGGCTATGAAAATGGCGATAACAATATAAAAACCGCTATGGCGGCGCGCCGTGGTTATACCGGTTGGACGCTAAACGTAACGGCAAATGCAGCGCATTCGTCACAAATATTTAGCGAAAGCGTGGGTTATGGCGCTATTTACGAGGCATCACGCATTTTAAATGATTTTAGAGAGCAACTTGCCACGCAACCTAACTTAACATTTAACCCTGGGCTTATTGTGGGCGGTACCAATGCCGACTACGACAGTGCTAATTCGTCTGCAACGGCGTTTGGTAAAAGTAATGTAATAGCACAAACCGTGCATGTTGCAGGTGATTTACGCGCACTTTCGCCAAAGCAGGTAGAAAGCGCTAAAAGGGTTATGCTACAAATTGTGGCTAAAAACTTAGATGGCAGTAAAGCAGAACTTATTTTTGAAGACGGTTACCCGCCAATGGCATTAACTGATGGCAATAAAAAGCTATTAGAATTATACAGCGACGCAAGCCACGATTTAGGCTTCAACAAAGTAGTAGCCGCCAATCCACGCAATGCAGGTGCGGCTGATATTTCGTTTGCGGCAAATCATGTTGATATGGCACTTGATGGTTTAGGCTTGATGGGCAGCGGTGCGCACACTAAAAACGAAACAGCCGATTTAACCAGCCTTGATAAAAACATTAAAAAAACGGCATTACTCATTTATAGATTAGGAAAACTGTAATAGTAAATGTATTTTAAAGATGAGCGTAGGCCAAATAATAACCGACCTACGCTTGTACTTACTTTTAAGACATTATTTTATACAGTAATTCTCGCACTGTGGCTGGTTCAAACGGTTTATCACAAATAGCATCAACTCCCGCTTGAGCAATATTAGCTAGGTGAGTGTCGTTTGCCTCTGAGCTCACCATTAAAATAGGAATATGTGAGTAGCTATTTGAGCTTCTAACGGCTTCTGTTAGTTCTCGCCCGTCCATTTCTGGCATGTTGTAGTCGGTTACTATTAAGTCAAACGGTTGGTTATTCAAGTGCTCAATAGCTTCTTTACCGTTTTCAGCTTCTATTGGTGCAGGTATTCCCATCCCCGCAAGTACACGTATTATGTGTTTACGCGCAAAGCGGCTGTCGTCTACTACTAAAACTCGCAGCAACGTTACGTCAAAATGATCAAGTTCTACTTCTTCTTCGCTTATAATATCGAGGGTTGCTTTGAGTGCGCGGGTAATGGCTTTTGCGCTAAAAGGCTTAGGCAAAATAGCCAGCACACCCGATTGGCGTAATTGCTCAAGGTATTTTTTATTACGCTCGCTCGATATAAGCATAAAAGGTTGATGCTCGGTGATAGGGTTTGATCTTATTTCTTGCAATAGTGAGTCGGCTGTCCCGTCAGATAAATACATAGAGCTTATAACTAGATCAGGGTGATAACTTGCTAATAAGCTAAGCGCTTGTGTTTGTGTAGATGCAGTTTCAACTTGTTTTACACCACTTTCTAAAAGCGATTTTATTATTATTTTTTGCTGAACCTCTGAAGGCTCTACAAGTAAAATGGACAAGTTTGCTATTGCAGTTAAGTCGCTCATTCAGATCTCTTTAGTATTGTTATAATCAGGATAATAATAACATTTTTGACTCGTTAATATTATATAAAGAGATTGTAATATTTAAGAAAACATTACCAACCCCTTTAAAATATAGCACTTATTAATTAGATTGAATGTAATCTAATGCATTCATTTTTTTATATGTGACGTTAGCGTGCAAAATATGTGCAGGTTCAGGGTCAACCACTTCAACAGGAATGTCGTAATTTCGGGCTATTTCAATTGCCATTTGCGTAATATTGACGCTAAACGAGGTGCCCATAAATACAATTTTATCGGCGTTGAGCATACGCTGTTGTGCTTGTGTTATTCTGTAAAGCTCGGTGTAGTATTCGTCAAATAATAAAACAAAGGGCTTAAATGAATGGTTTAGCTCAGGCGTTTGGTTTTGAATATTAAATAGCTCAAAAAGAGACTCTTGCAGGCGGCTTTCGTCTACACTATCCCACGGGGTGGCAAGTGGCGTGACTGGCTCACCTTGCTCATGAAATAAGGTCATTTGATCAAGCCTGCCGTGTATCGCTATGTAATTTTTGTTACCCGCTTTGCCATCAAGCCCATCTATGTTTTGAGTAATTAGGTTTTTGTCACTTAGCCAATGGTGTACGTCGTTTGGGCCATGGTTGCGATACGTTGCAAAGCGATGGTAATACCATGCTAAAAACTCTTTTGGGGCGTTTTGGTACATTGCGCGCGTTGCCATTTCCATAGGCGTATAATTTTTACTGCCAATGGTCCAATAACCATCCTCCCCTCTAAAGGTGGGAATACCACTGGCTGCGCTGACTCCCGCTCCTGTAATGTAAAGAGTGTTCACTTTTTAACCTCGTAACCGAGTACGTTAGCGCTTACTTGCTGACTGTTATCAATGCCGCCAATTCGATATAAAACCCCACTGTGCTCAAGTAAACCACGATGATCCATGCTCTTTACTTCAACTGGGGATAAAATCTGCCATTCGTTTTTTTCAATACTAAAGCGCCAAACATGGTCACTTGCTGGTGCAGGTTTGCCGTCGTAACCTATTGCGTTGTAGTTATATGGGTTATTAGAGCCTGCCATCATATAAATATTGCCATTATAGCTGGTGGCTGCCATTCGATAGTGAGCGCTACCCGTTGGATGTGGCAAGGTACGCCAATCTATTTTTTGTGGATTAGTTGAATCTATTGTGCCTTTTAAGCACTGTGCTACACCTGCAAACGAGCGACGCGAATCAGGATTAGCTTGTGTTTTAACGCCATCACAAATAACAATGATATTATCGCTAATTGCAGCGGCTTGGCCAAATACAGGCTCACCTAAAAATGGCGAGGCTTGTTGCCATGTATTATTTTGCGTGTCGTATACTTGTACTAAGTTTACGTTGCCGTCGTTATGCCAACCGCTTATTAGATAAATGTAACGCGCTTTGTAGCTCAGCGCGACGCTATCGTCTACGGGTACTGGCATACTCGCAAGATGAGTGTAGGTATCTTTTATTACGTCGTACCTATATACGTCGGGGATTGAAACTTCAGTATGATCCTCTGCTACCGTATAGCCGCCAAACACATAAGCGTACTCGCCTAAACCGACTGCGGTGCTCGCTAAGCGCCCTTTTAATGGCAAGCTTGAAGGCACACCAGTTTTAGATTGCCACTGTGAATCGCCAACTTTAAGCGCCCACACTTTATTATGCACTGACGAGTATTGTTTATCGCGCCCCAGCCCCATAAAGCTTAAAAAGTAAGGCTGATTTTTAACAATAACTTTAGCCACAGCATTATTTGCAACAGGCTCAGGTAAAGCGGGAAGGCTTGCTAACGCAAGAGAAAAAAGAAGGCTCATAAGGCAAGTAATTTAATAAGAATTAATACGCTCAGATTAAATTATTTTAGCCTTGTGAGCCAGTATTGTTATATCTAAATAATCAAACGCTTTTGATTAGTAACCATATAGTAGGCAATACTAATTGGTTACTAACGTGCGCCGCATTTTGCGCTTCATCATTAGTAAAAAATGTATTACTGCCTATACGGTAATTGCCTTCATTATCAACCAGGCATAGCTTGTGCAGTTCATTTATCAAGGAACTACCTACAAACTGCTGTAAGAGCATTTATAGATTTTTAACGCAGCACTGGAAAACCGCTATTAAAAATGTGGCGCTAAGTAATGTATTGTAGTAAAGGGCGTTGTGAAGGTAAGTTGTCTAAGGTGGTAGTTCAGCATGATTTTTTAAGGTAAATAGGTTACGTTATCTAAGCCTTGTTGTTTATTTTTGTACATAGCTTGATCAGCATATTTTATAAGTTCGTGATCTGTTTGGCCGTGCTCTGGGTAGTTTGCAATGCCAATACTGGGGGAAATATTTAGTAGTACATCATCTAACTTAAAGACAGCTTTAAACTCAGTGAGGACTTTATTTTTTATTCTGACGGTTTCGTGGCTAGAACTTAAGTTATCTAAAATAATTAAAAATTCGTCTCCGCCTAAACGCCCTACTGTGTCGTAATGCCTAACCGACGCTGAGAGCCTTTTTGCTATAGCACATAAAAGCTTATCGCCAGTTTCGTGTCCGTGGGTGTCGTTTACTGCTTTAAAGCCATTTATGTCTATAAACAGTAAAGAAAAAAATGTGTTGTTTGTAGTTGCACTAATAATTACTTTTTCAAATCGCTCCATCAATAAAGAGCGATTAGGCAAACCAGTTAACACATCGTGCCGAGCCATGTAATAGAGCTGCTCTTCCATTACTTTTCGCTCAGTTATATCGTGCGCAACTGCAATTCTTACTTGATGTTGCTCTGACCAACGAACAGACCATAATATATGGACTATTTGACCATCTTTTCTCATCCAGCGGTTTTCGAAGCGAGGGTTTACCGTTTCGCCAGACAATAGCGAAGTTACGGCGTTATGCGTTTTGTAATGATCACCTTCGTAAACATAGTTAATCATCTTTTTGCCTACAACTTCGTCGGCCGTATAACCAAAAATTTGCTCAAATGCTGCGCTTACAAAAACAAATGTGCCTTGTTTATCTACCACACAAACGGCATCAAGCATTAAATCGAGTACTGCTTCTACATTAATTAATTCATTTTTTATCATACTTTGGTGCCTTCAAAGCAAAACCAAGCAAATTTAAGTATTCTATATAGCTTTAACAAAAGCAAAGATAATTAAACCACAATCGCAGATAACACAGGGCTAGGTATAAATTGTGCCCATATAATTAATATTACTTTGAGAAGCATGATACGAAATAGTTAAGATTAAATATTTAATAACCGTAAATACTTTGAAGTTATTCTGAAATAGACTAAATTTTAAGTTGTATATAAACATATATTTATCAGTTATTTACATTTTACTGACTCTTTAATAAATATACTTATAAAGTTCATTTAACTATATTTTTACAGTTTAATTGGGCGAAATTAGACCTTTTAACTACTACAAAATTAGCTACCTTGATTTAATCTCATTTATGCTTTTACACTGTTAATGTATGTTAATATTGTGTGATATCACATGTATTACAAAAACAAAGACTGTTTTTGATTTTTTGATTGCGCAGGAGACTTTTGGGTGAAAATATCACAACGTTTGTTTTGGCCATTACTTTTTGTTTGCCCTCTCTTAACGGCCGAGCCGTTTGAAGATGAAGACCTCGACCTTGATGCTTTAATGGGCATGGATGTACAAGCAACTTCTGCGATGAAAAGAGCGCAATCAGCATTTGATACCGCTTCATCTATTTATGTATTAAGTAAAGAACAAATTACTAACTCTGGTGCTACATCAGTACCTGAAGCACTGAAAATGGTGCCTGGTTTAATTGTACGTCAGCTCGATAACAATCAATGGGCTATTTCATCAAGAGGTATTGCCTCTCGATTTTCTAGCAAACTATTGGTTATGATTGACGGACAAAGCTTATATACCCCAAAATTTGCTGCAGTTTATTGGGAAACACTCAACGTTCCTTTGTATGACATTGAACGCATTGAAGTAATACGCGGACAAGGCGGATTACTTTGGGGTAGTAACGCAAATAATGGCGTGATTAATATCATTACTAAAAACAGTATTGATACTCGCGGTGGATACGCAAACGTAACAACTGGTAATCAAATAAATGTTGATGCAAATCTTCGTTACGGTGGTGATATAAGTAACGTAGGCAGCTACCGTGTGTATGGTCATGTAAAAGATGCGAATGAATCAAAAAAAGGGATCTTACTCGCACCTAACGATACAACTAAACAAAATTCTTTAGGTTTTCGGGCTGACTTTACCCCTAATGATGAGTGGTCTGCGCTACTTCAGGGAGACGTTACTCACTCAACACTTGGGCAAAACTACAGAGGTGTTATAGATGAAACCAACGAAAATATTTCATTCTCAGATGATTTAAAGCGAACAGACTCACGCATAATGGCGCGCCTTGAAAACAGAGTGTCGCCCGATGCCAATCAAATGCTACAAATTTCTTGGCTGAAACAAAATGGTTCTCAAGATTATATTAAAGAAGATTTTGAATCGATAGATATTGATTATCAAATGAACTTCATATACCAATCTCTACAGCTAGATTGGGGATTAAACTACCGGTATAACTCTATCTCTTTCGCAGAAAGTGTATTTTTAGATAGCGATAAAAACTTTGATAACCTCAAACAGTTTGGTGCACTTGTTCAAGCTCAATACAATGTGACGCCTGATACACTCGATTTTATTATTGGTACTAAGCTTGATCATAACGATTTAACTGGCTGGGAAAATCAACCGTCAGCAAGACTTATATACAAACCAGTAGATAACCACCTTACTTGGGGTGCTATATCGCGAAGTGTTCGTACACCAACATTGATTGAATTTAACGACAACTTTAAAGTTAATGGTACAGAAATTAAAGATCTTACCGGTTTAAGCTCTGGCTTTGGACAAATAGACGACTACCGAATTGCAACCTACCTAAATGGTAACGACAAAGTTAAATCAGAAAACTATCTATCTTATGAATTAGGCTACCGTTTTACTGCTAACGATTGGTCATTGGATCTTTCTACTTATTATACCGATGCTAATAACGTAGCGGTTATTGATATGAATACGCATGCTGAACAATTCACTCCTATACTTGAATTATTTCTAGCAGGGAGAATCCCAGAAGTATTTCAAGCACTAACAATGACTCGCATAGATTTAGACTTTGCATCTGTAGCAGACACGACCACTAAAGGGTTCGACCTAGTTGTATCGTGGCAACCTGTTGATAATCTCAATACTGAGTTTGGTTATAGTTACACCGATTATAACTACGATTTACCTCCTCGAGTAGAGCCCGCAATCGGCTATGACTCTAAAAACAGGCAGTTATTTGCAAAAGCCGATTATTCTTTTTTAACCAACCATAATGTGTTTGCGACATTGCGCGCAATAAACTCAAATGCATATAACACTGATAATTACACAACGTTAGATGTTAGTTGGAATTGGCAAGCAACACCTGTGTGGTCTACTGCAATTTCGGGTAAAAACCTCTTTGCAGGTTCACATATTGAGTACAATAATACGCGCGAAACCTATACATTACCAAACTATATTGATGAATGTATTACGTTTACAATTTCAGCAAATTTCTAAGTTAATTAGATGATTAAATTAAGAAGTTTAATTCACAGTAGCTTAATAACGTTGACACTTTTTAGTGCCAGCGTTGGCGCTGTTGAAAAAGAATACATGCTAAAAGCAGGCTTCTTATATAACTTTGCACGTTTTGGACACTGGGATTATCATTTAGAATCTCTTAATGAATTTATTATTTGTAGCCCTGATAAATACTTTATTGATGCGGCTAACAACGCTTTAAAAAGTCGCACTATAAAAAACTTACCTCTATACAATAAATTAATCACTCTTGATGAAGTAACAACCTCGGCGTGTAACATGCTATTTATTACCTCTGATACATTTATCGAATGGCAAAACGTAACACCTTTAGAGCTGAAAAACGTTATGCTCATTGGTGAAACAGACACATTTATTGAAAATGGCGGTCATATTAGGTTTTTTCTTTCCAGTGGTAAAATTCGCTTTGAAATTGCTCCGAAACAGCTTAAAGATGCAGGCATTACTATGAGCTCAAAAGTGCTACGCCTTGCCCGCGTTGTAGATAGGTAGTGCAATGAAAAAACTATTTGCATTAAATACGATGAGCAAAAAATTACTATTAATCTTAATGAGTGTTGCACTTGTATCAACCGCGACAGTAACCATTGTATTTAGTGCTTATGAAATCACTAGCGCTAAAGAGGAACAAATAGAAAGCTTGGGCTCTCTGTCAAAAATGCTTTCACCGAATATAACTACAGCACTTATGTTTGATGATTTAGATGCAGTGCAAGAGCTTATAAACCCAATACTTATACGATCAGATGTTATTAGTATAATGGTAACAAGTATGACTGGTGAGGAACTTGTTATTGCGCAATCCGAAGATGAAGATATGGAGCAAAGTATTGAAGTAAGTACACCCCTTCAGCTCGATATGCATGATTACGGTATATTAAAAATACGCGCTAACAACAGCTACATTCAAGACAGAATTACTTTTTACTTTAAATTTATAATGATTTTGATGGTATTCACCTTTGCCATCAGCCTAATTTTATCTCTTTTATTAAGGCGTCGCTTTTTAAACCCTATTTTATATCTAGCTCAAACAGCAAATAAAATAACCACATCACACGATTATAGCTTACGCGCTAAACAAGTATCACAAGATGAAGTAGGACAATTAACCTCTTGTTTTAATGCAATGTTATACAACATTGAGCAAAGAGAAAATTCATTAGAAAACCAAGTTAGACTGCGTACTAATGAACTTGAAAATGCGAATATTCAGTTGCAACAATATGCCTACCAAGATGGATTAACCGACTTACCGAACAGGCGTTATTTTTACGAAAAACTACAAAGCTTAGTAAGTATTAAGGAAATGAAGTTCGCCCTTATATTCATAGATTTGGATGGCTTTAAAGAAGTAAATGACAGCCTAGGTCACGACTACGGTGATTTACTCTTACACCAAGTAGCCACAAGACTGCAAAGTTGTATAACGACTAAAGATACAGTCGCACGTTTAGGTGGTGACGAATTTACATTAATTTTAGAAGGTGTAAATAGTCCTGATGAAGCATCAAAAATTGCCGAAGCAGTAAAAAGTAGCTTAATGCAGAGCATTAAAGTAAAAAAAGAGACAGTCTATGTTACCGCAAGCATAGGTTTAACATTTTTCCCTGCTGATGGTTTAACAGTAGAAGAGCTCGTTAGACGCGCTGACCAAGCAATGTATTTATCTAAAAATAAAGGGCGGAATCGCTATGAATTTTTCTCTTATGCTATAGAAGAAAAAGCCACAGAAAAGCGTCGTCTAATAGAGGAGATACGCACTGCAATTGTTAAAAACCAATTTGAATTATTTTACCAACCTATATTTTCAATCGACGGGAAATCAGTACCAAAAGCTGAAGCTCTAATTCGTTGGAATCACCCTGAACGAGGCCTAATAGGGCCAAATGAATTTATACCTGTCGCTGAAAAAAACGGATTAATAAACGATATCGGCCAATGGGTAAAATCTCAAGCAATTCAAGATACCGTCCAATTCAATGTTTTAAGTGAAAAGGCAATTCAAGTCAGTGTGAATACATCACCTCTTGAAATTGACCGTGCTGGTTGCTGGGTGGATGAATGGATTGTAGCAAGTAAAAAGTATCAACTACCTGCAAACACAATTTTAATTGAAGTCACTGAAAATACTTTAATGGATCCCGACTCGTCAATACAACGACAATTAAAACGCTTAAGCACTATTAATATAGATATTGCGATTGACGACTTTGGTGTTGGTTATTCTTCTTTGGCGTATTTACAACGCTTAGATATAGATATTTTAAAAATAGATCGCTCATTTATCAACGATATAGAATCAAACGATAATAGTATTGCTCTCGTGAAAGCTATTATCACTATGGCTCACAATCTAGACGTAATGGTGGTTGCTGAAGGAGTTGAGACACAAAAACAGTATGACCTATTAAAGCAGCTTGCTTGTGATTATATTCAAGGCTACATTTTTTCAAAGGCAATTACTAAACAAGAGTTTATGGAAAAGTATATAATACCAATCCGCAATAATACTTAATCATTTTGCGGGGCTGAACGTGTCGCTACCTGTGTTAAAAAATTCTCATTTACGACTGCATGGATGCAGAAGGTAGAGCAATGCAGGAGCAATTGCCGAGAACAACTAAATAGCAAATTTTTTGCCTAGCTATCAACACGTTTTTCCATCCTCAAAATAGATCACTTAATTAAGCGAATTGGTATAAAACAAAAAAAAGTGATCTGATTTATGTCTATCGTGCTAGATTTTAGCAAGCCAATACAGAACACTTCTTTACTCTTGCCTTAAAAATCCATGTATTTAAAGCTCAATCCCAAGCTATAACCAGCGAGGGACTAGTTGTTTATACTCTTTATATTCTGTAGAAAAACGATGGGCTAAATGAGCCTCCTCAACTAATGTTTGTCTATATATAGCTGTAAAACCAATAACTAAACAGGTCAAACTAAATATACTAGGTAAGGCTAAAAAGAACCCCACCTGTGCAGCTACAACGCCTAAATACATCGGATTCCTAGAGTATTCATATAATCCTGATGTTTTAAGTTCATGTGGTCCCTTAGGATCAATTCCTGAACGCCAAAGGGCTGCCATATGAAAATGTACAAACATCGTTAAAATAAAGCCTGCGGTCAATAATACATCGCCAAATAATACGCCTGGCCAGCCATTGAGTATTGGGAATAGCCCAAGATAGCTATCTAACTCAGGTACAAACACTCTAATTACACATACAAACCAAATAGCAGCCCTGAAAAATTTAAAAACCATATGGTTCCACCAACTAGTACAAAATTTATCACCGGGATAAATAACGCCTGATGGTGTATTTCGATTTTTATAAATAATTCTAAATGTATAAAATCCGGCAACAAAAGTATAAAAAATAGCTAAGTAAACTCGGGTAAATTCAACTAGCGATGCAGAGTCATCTACAAATGTTTCATAAGGCATTTAAGTTACAGCTCACAATCATTATTGGTAGTAATTTTAAAACAACTAAGCCAATAGATTTAGTTATAAGATCATGAAATCATATTAGTATTCATTGCCCTCATAAACAAGCTAAGTCTGTGGTTAGTTAACGAGTTATAATGAACTAATCAAACTAATTTATAAATTCTGTTTAATACTTCACCTAAACAACTGCTTACACAAACCGAAAACGTAAATTCGGTAGTTCACAATTTTATTTTTATACCAATTAGCTTAATTAAGTGATCTATTTTTCCGCCCTACTCGATGGTGTTGGTATGAGTGGGTGTTAATTGCGCATATTTCACTTTTCTGCAGACGTAAAAAAGCCCGACTATTTCTAGTCGGGCTCTCTACAATTTTAAGCCTGGTAATGTCCTACTTTCACATAGCAAATGCTACACTATCATCGGCGCTGTTTCGTTTCACTACTGAGTTCGGCATGGGATCAGGTGGGTCCAAAACGCTATTGTCACCAAGCAAATTTG
>NZ_JACJDW010000024.1:0-68846 GCF_014163745.1 Pseudoalteromonas sp. SR44-2
AGTATGTTCGTTAATCATAATGTGCCCTCAAACAAGATTTGAAGATCTGATCATGAAATTGAGATTTAGTTCAAAAAAATCCCCGCTAATTTCTTAGCAGGGATTTGTGTATAAGAGACAGCTATCTTAGTGGCTATTCCCTACTTTATTAAAATTTAACATTACTATTGTTATTGCTACTGTAACGACTAAATAAAATAAATGCTCAAAATAAAAAAGCGCCGTGGTATTCAACTTTGGGAAAATACCATGGCGCTTTTGGAAATCGTCGATATAGGAGTCTACCTACAGTGTATGATTAGCAAGCTTAGTACCAACTTCATAAAACAATTAAAATTGAATAAAAACAATAAACTAAGCATCCACCTTAACTCATCAACTAATCCCCTTGTTCTAGTTTTGTGCACGTTTTTACCGCTCTGCACCAAATTAATTAGTATAATTTAGGTATGTTTTCTATTTTTTTATTTAGTTTTAGAACTTACTATTGATGAAATCAATGTCAGTTATTGAAAACAACAATTTCATTAATAATATACTTAGCGCTAGAGTGAAGTTAAGCCAACAAACTAAGAGTAATAATTATGACAACATCAAGCTTCACACAACAAGACGGGTTATTTATTGATGCTAACTTACATCAGTTTATTGAAGAGCAGTTATGCGCAAAAACTAACACCACTGAAACTTACCAAGCATTAGCTACTTTAGTTGATGAGTTTGGTTGTAAATGCCGTAAAACAAAGCACCAACCAAATGATGTATTAGAAGTGGATACATTGCTAAACGCATACCAACTTAAAAACCACCCACTTTGCCATGTTGATGCACAAACGACAGAAGCCGTTTTAGACGAATATTGCTGCCAGGTTCCTGCAATTATTGTTGTTGCGTTAATGGATACGCTCAGTGGTACGCAGTGCGATGAACCTCAAGCACATGAGATTTACCATCGTGCAGCGCAGTTAACCAACCGCCCTTGCATGCACAGAGTAAAAACTGCCTCAGCAGCTTAATAATGAATGTGTTTAAAAGTGCTCGATAACCTTCTTTGCAAAGCCAGTACAAGTTAAGGTTGTCGAGTTATGAATACTTGAGTTATCGCTCTGCTCTTGCGCTAAATCAAAGGTTACTTCACCACTTTTAAATGTTTGCTCTAACGCATTTTCTATCAGTAATGCGGCCTCGTCCCATCCCATAAATTTAAGCATTAATACCGCACTTAAAATACTACTGCTGGGGTTTGCTTTATTTTGCCCTGCTATACGTTCAAACGTGCCGTGTGTAGGCTCAAAAAATGCGACATCGTTATTTAAATTTGCAGCAGGCATTATGCCAACACCGCCAACTTGTGCGCTCAGCATATCCGCTAAAAAGTCACCATTTTGATTAGTCGTCACCACTACATCAAATTGCTCTGGGTGCATTAAACATTGCTGCAGCATGTTGTCGGCTATAACTTCTTTAATAATTAGAGGTGCTTGATTTACTCGCTCTATTTGCAGCCAACGCCCATTTTCATGTGCAGTGGCATTAAATTCGCTTTGTGCAAGTGCATACCCCCAACGCTTAAATGCCCCATCGGTAAATTTAAGTACATTGCCTTTATGCACTAGCGTTAATGATTCACTATCGTTTTTAAGTGCATAGTTAATGGCAAAGCGCATTAGTCGCTCAGAGCCTTCTTTAGATATATTTTTAATACCAATACCGCATTCTTGTGAAAACCTTAAGCGGGTTACGCCCATTTCCTCACATAAAAAATCGAGCATTTTTTCGCTTTCTACACTCCCTGCTTGCCACTCAATACCTGAGTACACGTCTTCGCTGCTATCACGAAGCACTGTTATGTTTGTTAAAAAAGGATTTTTTAAAGGAGAAGGAAGTGCACTAAAGCCTTTTATAGTGCGCATATTTACAAACAAATCCATTTCTTGCCTGAGTGCAACATTAAGCGATCTAAAGCCACCACCCAGTGGTGTGGTTAACGGCCCTTTTATGGCAATTTTGCAGGCACGTACCGCGTTAATTGTTTCTTGCGGGAACCAGTCACCGTCATAAAGCTTTGCGGCCTGCTCGCCATTATAAACTTGCATCCAATGAATTTTCCGCGCGTTTTTATAACAATGCTCAATTGCACTATCAACAACGTGGCGCATCACCGGCATAACATCCTGCCCCACGCCATCGCCATCAATAAAAGCAATGATAGGTTCTAACGGTATTTGCCAATGTCCTTGTGTATCAATAGTGATATTTTGGCCGTGCTCAGGAACTTGAATATGCTGATACGTCATGGCTAAAACCTAACTTAAAATAACGATTAATTGATTAAACCATGCTTAGCTAGAAGTGTCTGTATTTGTACTTTTATAGTTACTATCATTTTAAAAAATAAAGAATTAGGCGTTATTATTTATTCATTTAGTTGGTCTTGTATATTAAGCCTGGCGTATCAGTTATTAAATTACAGTGGAGCATTTTAATGAAATTCTTGTTTGTACTGCTACTATCAATCGGCTCTTTTAACTTATTAGCCGTTGAAGTAGTCATACACAACGTTAGCTCGCTCTCAAGTAATGCTCAAAACACAGTGTCTACATGGGTTAATCAAAGTGTTGAAAAAACACAAAATACACTGGGGCCTTTAAAACAAACCACATTGCCTATTTATTTAAAACCTCAATACTTTGCTTTTGAGCCTGTACCTTGGGCTACAGTTAAACGCAATAACCCCGATGGGATTGAACTACATATAGACCGCTACGCCAGTTTAAATGCATTCACTAAAGATTGGACGCTATACCATGAACTTTCGCATTTATATTTGCCGCTACTTCCCTACTCCGGTTTTTGGCTAAGCGAGGGTTTTGCCAGTTATATGCAAAACGTAATAATGCGTGACAGCGGTATAATCACCCAGCCACAGTTTGTACAACGTTTAAATGCAGGATTTGATCGTGCCCGCCTGCAAACCAAAACTAAAACACAGCCACTTAATAAGCTCTCTGCCGATATGTGGAAACAACGCGCCCAGCAACGTGTTTATTGGACGGGTGCGGCTTTTTTTGCACAGGCCGACCTTAAGCTACAAAAACAAGGTTTATCTGTCGCGGGTATAATAAAACAGTATCAAACATGCTGTAGACCCGCTCGTTCTAGTGCTAAAACCTTTATAAAAGAGTTAGATAAGTTATCCAGCAGCAGCATTTTTACAACGCTGTATGCAAAATATAATACCCGTACTGATTTTCCTGATATTAATAAAAAGCAGCTAAACACGCTTTAACGGCTGCTCTGTTTTATATAGCTACTATATTCAACCAGCCCTTGCGCATTAAAATTGGTTGAGTACTCGTTCATAAAACCATGCAAAAAATTGGTGTTATAGCACTTAACACTCGCTTTGGTGCTTAAAGCTTTAATAACTTCATCAACATTAAAGTGACTCTCACTTTCTGGGAATATGAATTCACAGGGTACATTTGCATCTAACGCTAAATAATTACGAATTTGCGACGGATAAAAGCCAATTAACTTTTTAAGGTGTGTATTGCCTGTTAATAACTGTGCCCGCCATGCTGCACTTGCCCCTGCGCTGAACGCAATACATGTGGTCGGCACTTTTAAACTCTCAAAGCATTCTAGAAGTTTGTCCGTGTATTTGTCATGGCCACACTGCTGTATAAAATTATTATAACTATCTTGTTCACTTTCAATAGCTTGAATCTTGTTATTGTATGGGTCAACAATCACTAAATTTGAACTAATTGCCTGTGATAACTTACTTAAAGCAGGGGTTAAACCATAAATATCACTCACTATTAGGTAATTCATACTTATCCTTTGGTAACTAAAAATGGGCTTTGTAAGCAGTTGATAAGGTTTATTATAAATATTTTTATAATAAACAGCTTGCACACAATTTATATATAAGTTACCTTCCCTCTCTGGTTTAAAGAAACCGCCGCGGTTAACCATTTACCCTGATCCAGTAAGCCCCGCAAAACGTATATTTGAAAGCTAAGTTATTGTACGGCGAGAACCCCTTGAATAATACCGAGATGATTTTTTACTATCATCGCAAAAGTGTCATAAAGATCGTCAACACTGTAATGAAGCTAAACACAACATCGTTAATTTATTGACTGCAATTTGCTATACAAATATAGCGCAGAATAAATAACAAGAATAAAGTGAGTTTTATTATGTCTTATAAATATAACGGGTCTATGATCCAAATAGCACATCCAGTGCAATCAATTTCAGTAAACAAACATCGTGTAATCTTCAGTGATACACAAGGTTTAAAAAATGCATTATTTCAAAAAGCGAGTGATGCACGCCAGTTTGTTAAGTGGCTAAAAGCTAACTAAGCAACATATAACTTTAATTGCCATTCTATTATTGCAATTATTGATAAGATATTATGCCAGCCTTATTGCTGGCATTTTACTTTTTAGCCCTTTATTGGTTACAATAGTTTTACAATAATAATTACTGGTAGCTGTTGTAATGCTCCGTATATTTTTAACTTTCTTACTTTTTTTCTGTCTGAGTTCAATAAGCAATGCTAGAACCATAAACTGGCTAGCGCACGATTTTGCACCCTATTATATTTTAAATGGTCAATATCAACACCAAGGCCGTGACGAAAGCATAATTTCTTTACTTGAAAAACAACTTCCTAATATCACCTTTAACCGCATGCTTATCCCCTCAGGTAAAGTAATTCAAGAGCTGTCAAATACTTCAAATAATGTTTGTGCGTTATCGCTTTATAAAAATGATTACAGAAAAAAGCATATTTATTTCACAGACGAAAGCTCGACAACGGGCCTCTCGCCTTCAATAGCAATGCATAAAAAGCTCGCCAAAGCGCTAAATATAGCGGAATCTAAAGAAGTATCACTACTCAATTTAATACAAGATAAAAAACTAACTCTTGGAGTTTCTATGAGCCGCTCTTACGGCCAAGAGATAGATACTTTAATAAACAGTACACCCAACATTGATTTAGTAATTAGACCCACTCGCGATAGCCTAGCGAGCCTTACATATATGCTTAACCTAAAACGAATTGATATTTTGTTGGGTTACCCTAGCGAGCATTACTATTTAGCTAAATCAATGCACTTTGAAGAAAACTTAACGCAGCGTCCATTAACCGAATCTCCAGCGCTCAGTTATGGCTTTATTGGTTGTACTAAAAACGAGCAAGGCGCAAAAGACATCGCTATTCTTAATGAGCAGCTTAAAGTTATTAAAAAAACGCAGGCTTATAACGATTTACTTATGCGCTGGTTGCCTGAGGATTTACGGCCGCTATTAAAGTCACGTATTAATAGCACAAAATAAACAAATTCAAAGTCGCTTAATTTGAGTTTCTGTTAAGCAAAAAAAACGCCACAGTAAGTGGCGTTTTTATATTCAATAACTGTATTACTTACGAACGCCTTCTATTGATAAAATAATATCAACATGAGTAGATGCAGGCCCTAAGTTGTAATCAATACCGTAGTCGGTAAGTTTAAGGCTGGTTTCGCCTTCAAAACCTACGCGGTATCCACCCCACGGATCTTTCCCTTCGCCCACTTTATCTATTTCAAAGGTAATAGTTTTAGTTACGCCATGCAGCGTAAATTCGCCAGTTACGTCAGCCTCTTCACCATCTTCATCAAATTTAATGCTGGTGCTTTTAAATGTCGCTTTTGGGTATTTATCCACATTTAAAAAATCTTTACCGTGTAAGTGCTTATCGCGCTCTGCTTGGTTAGAATCAAGGCTAGTGGTATCAATATTTACCATAATTTTTGATGCATCAGGATTTTTAGCATCGTAACTAAATGTGCCGTCAAAAGTATTAAAACGACCATATAACCAGCTGTAACCTAAGTGTTTAATTTTAAAGTTAACAGATGCGTGCCCGCCTTTTGTATCAATTACATAATCAGCTGCATTAGCGGCTGTTGCCGATAACATCATTGCAGCCGAAACGGCTGTGCTTACTAATAATTTTTTCATTTTAATCATCCTTTAATGGTTTGATCATTCTGATTAAGGTTTTATCTTTATCGATAAAGTGATGTTTTAACGCCCCTAGTGCATGCAATACTGCAAACCCGATTAATGTGCACGCGCCATAATAATGTACTTTTCCTGCAATATCGGCTTGGTCATCAAATGCAAAATCAAGTGCTGATACGTTAAATAAGGTAAACACTTCTATTGGACGCCCGTCTGCAGTTGATATTAAATACCCTGAAACAGCTATAACGGCCAAAATAATATACATAGCAATATGCGCAGTATGTGCTAATTGGTTCATGCCTTTACTTTCACCTAATGGTTTAGGTTGTGTAGATAAAGCACGCCATAAAATTCTAAATAAAAATACGGCCACAAGCGTAATACCAATACTTTTATGTAAATCGAGCGAGCCTTTATACCAGCTATCGTAATAAGTAAGCTCAACCATATATAAACCTAAACCAAACAGGCCAAAAATAGTCAGCGCCATGAGCCAATGTAAAATAATGGCGACAAGTCCGTAAGATGAAGGTGTATTTTTAAACATGTGTAAAGTCCTATAATGCTATGACGTTACAATATAGTGCATAGCCGTAAATGAAAATAGCATTTACAAACACTTTACGTGCGTATACGCACAGAACTTTGATAATTAAAGACAGTTTTAGAAGTTGAGGATTAAACAGATAAGTTTATAGGGTGGATCGCTCGCTCAAGCTGACATAAATTAAGCTCTCTGGGCTTACTTGCAAACAGGTAACAAGTCCTTCTTTAATGAGCTCTAGCATGGCTATAAAACTAACCACAACACCACTACGCCCTTCATCAGGCGTAAAAAGCGCATTAAATACCACTGCTGAATTTGCTTTCGATAGCTGTTGTAATATTTGGCTCATTCTCTCTCGGGTTGAGAGTACTTCAGCAGTAATTTGATGATGTTCAAACGTTTTTGCTCGCGCCATAACATCACTCAACGCCAGCATTAAGTCTTTAAGTTCAATATCAGGGAGGTTTTGACTTATGTCTTCATTTATTGGCATAGCGGCATGCGCTATAAAAATATCACGCCCAACACGGGGGATATCATCGAGGTTTTCGGCGGCTTTTTTAAATAACTCATATTCTTGCAGGCGTTTAACAAGCTCAGCGCGAGGGTCTTCTTCCTCTTCAAGCTCTTCGTGAACAGGGAGTAATAAACGCGACTTAATTTGTGCAAGTAACGCAGCCATTACTAAATATTCACCGGCAAGTTCGAGTTGAAACTCGGTCATCATTTCAACGTAACTTACATACTGCTCTGTAATACTAAAAATAGAAAGATCGAGCACATCAAGCTTATGCTTTTTAATTAAATAAAGCAGTAAATCGAGCGGGCCTTCAAAGGTTTCTAATATTATTTCGAGCGCATCGGGCGGAATATATAAGTCTTCTGGTTTATCTACAACCGCTTTACCATGCAAAAAAGCCAGTGGCAGCTTTTGCTGCACTGGCTTTTCACTACTTTTTGTATCAGCAGTACTTTCGCTCACTTGTTATTACTCAAACGGGCTTGTATCACCACAGCCAACACGCAATATTTTAACTTCATCTTCCGACAAGTCGATTACTGTGGTTGCTTGCTCGGCTAAATGGCCACCGTGAATAATTAAATCAACGTGTTTATCTAATCGCTCTAATATTTCATCCGGATCTGATTCAGTAAACTGCTGCCCGGGTAAAATTAAAGAACACGACATTAATGGCTCGCCAAGTTCCGCAAGTAACGCACAAGCAATTGGGTGTTCAATTACACGCATGCCAATGGTTTTTTTCTTGTCGTTTAATAAACGCTTAGGGACTTCTTTTGTGCCTTTAAAAATAAAGGTATAAGGCCCTGGCGTATTATTTTTAATTAATCTAAATAGCTGGTTATCTACACGTGCATAAGTAGATAGCTCCGATAAATCACGGCAGACTAGCGTAAAATTATCGTTTTTTTCAATACCACGAATACGCTCTATGCGCTCTTTGGCTTGCTTATTACCAATGTTACAGCCAATGGCATAGCCCGAATCTGTTGGGTAAACAACAACACCGCCTTGTTTAATAATATCAACGGCTTGACTAATCAATCTTGGTTGCGGGTTATCAGGATGAATATGGAATAATTGACTCATGTTAATGCCCCTTCTTGTCCTTCCCAAACTTGCCAAACACCTTGGCAGTCTTTCGGTAAGTATAAATTTTTGCCAAGCTCTAAATAGCTTGTCGGAAAATGAAAATCAGACCCTTGCGAGCAAAGTAGTTCGTACTCACGGCTGAGTTCACCTAAAAATTGACGTTCGCTTGGCGCCTGTTGAGGTTGTGCAACTTCCATTGCGTCTCCTCCTACACTTTTAAATTCTACTAATAATTTGCGTAGCCACTTGTTTGACATTTGATAGCTACTTGGGTGCGCAAGTACAGCAACACCACCAGCAGCATGTATTGCCTCTACAGCGGTTTGCATGGTGCACCAGCAACTAGGTACATAGCCTGTTTTGCCACGCCCTAAGTACTTTTTAAAAACACCCGGGAAATTTTTAGCTACACCGCGCTCAATAAGAGCGCGTGCAAAATGTGCGCGCGTAATTTGCGCATCCTTTGCCAGCTCTTTAGCTTGCTCGTAAATGCCATCAAAGCCATTTTTTGCAAGGCGTGCGCCAATTTCTAGTGCACGCTCTTCTCGCTTTTGCTGCTGAGCCGATAATAAAGAGGTAAGGTCAATATTATTAATATCAATATTTAAACCTACAATATGAATTTCGAAGCTTTCCCATTTGGTAGACACTTCGGTACCCGTTATTAATGAAAGCGGTAAGTTTTCTGCTTCAATAAATTGCTGAGCAGGCTTAATAGCCGCCACAGTGTCATGATCGGTAATAGCAAACACATCAATATTTTTATCAACAGCGCGATGCAATAATTCTTCAACCGTTAAACGCCCGTCTGAATGTGTAGTATGGCTATGTAAATCGTATTTTATCAAAAGAAAACTGCTTAAAATTAAGGGTTACTGGTGTTTATGTAAGTATAACAACTTTTTTGACTAAATTGTTTTAAATAAACACTTGACACAAAAGCATAAGATACGTTTTACTGTAGCCACTTTCAGACACATTAAGAATTAACAATAATGATCAATTCAAACTTAAACACTATTTGGTGGTGGCACTCGTAATTATCGGGTGATGAATTGTCGTGTCTAGCAAAAATTCAAAACCCGCAACTATGCGGGTTTTTTTATAACTAAATTTTACGAAACGTATACGTTAAAAATATTTAATAAATTTTGAGGCAGAAAAACATGAATAACGGTCTTACTCTTACACATCGTTGGTGGTGGCGCCTGATATAGCGGGACGGTAATGATCTGTTTGTAATTTAGATATCGTTATTCAAACCCCGCATTGCAAAAGCACTGCGGGGTTTAATTTTTTGAGGGAATGAGGTTTGATTTTTAGTCATATAACTACCACACCAGGCGAAGTAACAAGCATTACGCAAGTACGCGACTATATTAGTAGCCCTCTTGCATTATACGCGGCACTTGATAAGCCTAACTCACTACTGCTTGAATCGGCTGAGATTGATTCTAAAGATAGTGTAAAAAGTTTAATTTTAGTTGATAGCGCCCTGCGCATTGTATGTAAGGGTAAAACGGTAACTGTTAGCGCACAATCAAATAACGGCAAGCAATTATTAAGCTACTTACAAGCAAATGTTAAGAGCTGTGATTCACAATTAAACGACACAACGCTTACACTTAACTACCAAGACACCAGCAGCGATATAGACGAAGCAAGTAAGCTTGTTGCCGATAACGCTTTCAGCGCTCTTCGTACCTGTATTAACAGTATTCAAAGCACCACCGAAAATCCGTTTTCGGTATTTTTAGGCGGTGTGTTTGCCTACGACATGGTGGCAAACTTTGAGCAATTAAGTGATGTACCTGATGGCGAAAACACCTGCCCAGATTACGTATTTTATTTAGCTGAAACGTTAGTTGTTATTGATCATCAAAAGCAAACAACTGAGCTCATTGGTAATGTATTTAACGGCCCAGACGTACACGCTAACTGTTTTGAAGTAGGTAAAGAGCTTGAGCGCTTAAATACGCTGTGCGATAACGCAGCAGAATTTAGTGCGGATATGCAAAGTGGCGAATGTGAAGTAAACGTTGATATAAGCGACGAAACGTATTGCGAGCAAGTTGTTAAGCTTAAAAAGAATATTGTTGATGGTGATATTTTTCAGGTTGTGCCGTCGCGTACATTTTCACTACCTTGCCCTGATTCTTTACATGCGTATAGCCAGCTTAAAAAGCAAAACCCAAGCCCTTACATGTTTTATATGCGCGATGAAGACTTTGCATTATTTGGCGCGTCTCCTGAGTCGGCCCTTAAGTACGACGTAAGTAATCAGCAAGTAGAAGTTTACCCAATTGCTGGTACTCGAGCGCGTGGCAAGTTTGCTAACGGGCAAATAAATCCAGACTTAGACAGCCGCATTGAGCTGGAACTAAGAAACGATCAAAAAGAGCGCGCCGAGCATTTAATGCTTGTTGATTTAGCGCGTAACGACGTCGCCCGCATTAGTGTTGCAGGTACTCGTTTTGCTAAAGAGTTATTAAAAGTAGACCGCTATTCACAGGTAATGCATTTAGTTTCACGCGTTGTTGGCACATTAAAACCAGAACTTGATGCACTGCACGCTTATCAAGCGTGTATGAACATGGGCACGCTTGTTGGTGCACCAAAGGTTCGTGCTGCTGAGCTTGTTCGTCAAACTGAAGGTAAGCGCCGTGGCAGTTATGGCGGCGCTGTAGGTTACTTAACCGGTGATGGCGCAATGGATAGCTGTATTGTTATTCGCTCTGCTTTTGTTAAAAATAACATAGCCTACGTGCAAGCAGGTGCAGGTGTAGTGTTTGACTCAGATCCTATTTCAGAAGCAAACGAAACTCGCGCTAAAGCACAAGCGGTTATCACCGCCATAAAATCTACCTATAAGGCGGTATAAAATGAGTAAAACGAATCCTATTAAAATCTATTTTTTAGATAACTTTGACTCATTTACATATAACCTTGTTGATGAGCTTACGATGCTTGGCTGCGAACTGGTTGTTTACAGAAACAACATTAGCGCTGAGGTTATTTTTAATAAAATGCGCCAAGAGCAAGGACAAGTACTATTAGTACTTTCGCCTGGCCCTGGCACACCAAGCGATGCGGGCTGTTTAATGGAGCTTATTGAGCTCTCTAAAGGCCACTTCCCAATGTTAGGCATTTGTTTAGGCCAACAAGCGTTAACACAAAGTTACGGTGGAGTAATCGGTCACGCGGGTGAAACCGTACATGGTAAGTCTTCAATTATTAATTTAGGCGAACATCCTGTATTTGATGGTATGGGCAATACAATGCCTGTAGCACGTTACCATTCGTTAATGGCAACAAAAGTGCCTGATAATATAAAGGTTATTGCCCAGTACGAAGATATCCCTATGGCTATTTATCATCATGATGACAATGCATTGGGTTATCAGTTTCATCCAGAATCAATACTAACGCCAAACGGCGCAATGCTACTTCAGCAAAGTGTCGCTTACTTAACACGCGCTAAATAAAAGAGGACATTATGAGTACACAACCAGAACAACCCATAAATGTTCAACACGCTATTGAACAACTAATTACAGGGCAATCATTAAGCTACGCAGACGCCAAAGCACTGTTTGATGAAATAATGCAAGGTAACATGAGCGAGATTGAGCTAACCGCCCTACTAATAAGCCTTAAAATTAAAGGCGAAGTAAGCGATGAAATAGCAGGTGCTGCAGCCTCAATGCGCGAAAACGCAGTTGCTTTTACTACCAGCAGTACACAACTTGCTGATAGCTGTGGCACTGGCGGCGATGGCTCAAACACAATTAATATAAGCACAACAGCAGCCATAGTTGCCGCTGCTGCCGGCATTAACATGGTAAAACATGGTAATCGCAGTGTATCGAGTAATTCAGGCTCTGCCGACTTACTAAAAGCGTTGGGCATTAATATAGATATGAGCCCAGAGCAGGCAGCAAAATGCCTTGAGCAAACCAATTTTACCTTTTTGTTTGCACCGCACTATCACAGTGGCGTACGCCATGCGATGGGCGTGCGTACAGCGCTTAAAACACGCACTATTTTTAATATTTTAGGCCCGCTTGCTAACCCAGCAGCACCTGATGTGCAATTGTTAGGTGTGTACAACGAAGCGTTATGTATGCCAATGGCACAAACACTTAAAACCCTTGGCACAAAGCGCGCTATGATTGTTCACGGCTCGGGCACTGACGAAATAGCTCTACACGGCCCAACAACGGTAGTTGAGCTGAATAATGGCAAGCTTACACAGTACACGCTAAACCCAAGCAACTTTGACCTTGCAAACTATTCACTTGAACAACTCGCTGGTGAAGGCCCACAATACAACGCAAATGCTAGCCTTGCCATCTTACACGGCAAAGGAACAGATGCACATAATGCTGCCATTGTGGTTAACGTAGCTGCCCTTTTATACCTAACAGGTAAAGCAGAAACGTTAAAAGAAGGGGCAAAGCAAGCACAAACATTATTAAGTTCAGGGCAAGCCATGAACACACTAAATGCAATTATTGAGGTAAGTAATGGCTAATGT
This sequence comes from Pseudoalteromonas sp. SR44-2, assembly GCF_014163745.1. NCBI lineage: Bacteria > Pseudomonadati > Pseudomonadota > Gammaproteobacteria > Alteromonadales > Pseudoalteromonadaceae > Pseudoalteromonas > Pseudoalteromonas sp. SR44-2. The sequence goes on from NZ_JACJDW010000024.1 coordinate 12,727, forward strand.
ATTAGACAAAATTGTTGCTGATAAAAAATTAGAACTAATTGAGCGTAAATCAGCACGCCCGCTTGAAAGCTTTAAGCACCTTGCAGTGCCTACAAGCCGTAGCTTTTACAAAGCATTAGCCGCCCCAGGCACACAGTTTATTTTAGAATGTAAAAAAGCATCGCCTTCAAAAGGGCTAATTAGAGAGCCATTTGATTTAACCGAAATCACCTCAGTTTATAAAAAATACGCTACCTGCATAAGCGTGTTAACTGATGCTAAATATTTTCAAGGCAGTTTTGATTACCTCGAATTTGTGCGCAGCCAAGTAGAACAACCACTTATCTGTAAAGACTTTTTTATAGATGAGTACCAAGTATATATGGCGCGTATTTATGGCGGTGACGCTATATTATTAATGCTTTCAGTACTCGATGACGAGAGCTATAAGGCACTGCACGCTGTTGCCGATTCTCTGAATATGTCGGTACTCACCGAAGTAAGTAATGAAGAAGAAGTACACCGTGCACTTGCGCTTGATGCACAAATTATTGGTATTAATAACCGTGATTTACGCGATTTAAGCACCGATTTAGCCACTACCGAAAAGCTACGTAAGCTTATTCCGGCTGATAAAGTGGTTATTTCGGAATCGGGTATTTACACCCATCAAGACGTAAAACGTTTAGCTCCATTATGCGATGGTTTTTTAATTGGCAGCTCACTTATGGGCGAGCGTGATTTAGAGCAAGCATGTCGCCGTGTTATTTTAGGTGACAATAAAGTATGTGGTTTAACACGTACCAAAGATGCACAAGCGGCATATCAAAACGGTGCTATTTACGGTGGTTTAATTTTTCATCCTAAATCGCCACGCTATGTTGATTTAGATTGCGCAAAAGAGCTAAGCCAAAGTGCCCCGCTTAATTTTGTGGGTGTGTTTGTAGATGCCCCAATTGACCAAGTTGCTCAATACGCAAGTGTGCTAAAATTGGCGGCAGTTCAATTACATGGTCAAGAAAGTGACGATTACATCGCTCAGTTGCGTACACAGTTACCTACCGGCTGCGAGATTTGGAAAGCCCAAGCAATAAAAGATGCATTGCCAACGCCTGTAAATGGCGTTGACCGACACCTTTACGATACACACAGCGATACACAAGCTGGCGGTACAGGTAAAGCATTTGATTGGTCGGTGCTTCATGATGCAAGCACTCCGTTTATGCTTGCTGGAGGCTTAAATCCAGACAATATTAAAGATGCGCTTTTTAAAGGTGCCTTAGGCCTTGATTTAAACTCAGGCGTTGAAGAATCTGCGGGTAAAAAGTGCCCTAACAAATTACATAATGCTTTTACAAGCATCAGAAATTATTGAGGTTAAAATGCAAAATCCAGCTTATTTTGGCGAGTTTGGCGGTATGTTTGTACCCGAGTTACTTGTCCCTGCGCTTAAGCAGTTAGAAAACGAATTTAACAAAGCACAAAAAGATCCTGAGTTTCAGGCTGAGCTAAGTAAATTATTAAACGAGTATGCGGGTCGTCCTACCCCACTTACTTTAACGCGCAATTTAGTTAAAAACCCAAAAGTAAAACTGTATCTAAAGCGTGAAGACTTATTACACGGCGGCGCACATAAAACCAACCAAGTACTTGGCCAAGCGTTACTTACTAAGCGCATGGGTAAAAAACAAGTAATTGCTGAAACAGGTGCCGGTCAACACGGCGTTGCAACAGCGCTTGCATGTGCATTACTGGGTTTAAAATGTCGAATTTATATGGGCGCAAAAGACGTTGAACGTCAGCAACCAAACGTATTTAGAATGAAGTTAATGGGCGCAGAGGTTATTCCGGTAACAGCGGGTTCTGGCACATTAAAAGATGCAGTAAATGAAGCCCTGCGTGACTGGTCAGCTAATTATCAAGACGCGCACTACTTACTAGGCACAGCAGCGGGTCCTCACCCATTCCCAACAATTGTACGTGAGTATCAAAAAGTTATTGGTGAAGAAGCTAAACAACAAGTACTTAAAGCCGAAGGTCGTTTACCTGACGCTGTAATTGCCTGTGTTGGTGGTGGTTCAAACGCAATTGGTATGTTCACCGACTTTATTGACGAGCCAGGCGTTAAATTAATTGGTGTTGAGCCTGCAGGTAAAGGGCTTGATACAAATGAGCACGGTGCAACAATTTGTAAAGGCACTAAAGGTATATTACACGGTACTTACACGTACATTATGCAAAACGACGATGGCCAAATTGAAGAGTCTTACTCTGTATCAGCGGGTCTTGATTATCCTGCGGTTGGTCCTCAGCATGCATTTTTACACGAAACCGGTCGAGCGCAATACGTGGGTATCACTGATACAGAAGCGCTTGATGCGTTTCAATCACTTGCTAAAAACGAAGGGATTATTCCGGCGCTTGAATCAAGCCATGCGCTTGCTTATGCACTTAAGTATGCAGAAGAGCAAACCGAGGAAAGCGTTTTAGTTATTAATTTAAGTGGTCGTGGCGATAAAGATTTAGCACACGTTCACAATGTACTATCTGAAAGAGGTCAGCTATGAGCCAAGTAAAAACGGATCGTTACGGCAAAATGTTTGCAGCGCTTAACGAGAAAAAACAAGGTGCGTTTGTCCCATTTGTAACAATTGGCGACCCAGGTAAAGAGCAAAGTGTTGCGATTATTAAAAGCCTAATTGACGGCGGCGCTGATGCACTTGAGCTTGGTATTCCGTTTTCTGATCCGATTGCGGATGGTCCTGTAATTCAAAAAGCTAATATTCGCGCACTTGATGTGCACATTAACACGCAAGATTGCTTTGATGTTATTAAAGAGATACGCGAGTATAACGCCGATATTCCAATTGGATTATTGCTTTACTCAAACCTTGTTTTTAAGCGCGGCATAGAAGCATTTTATAAAGATGCAAAAGTGGTAGGTGTAGACTCTATTTTAGTGGCTGACGTGCCTCTGCATGAATCTAAAATATTTAGAAAGTCAGCAATGGATAACGGTGTAGACCCAATTTTTATAGCAACACCTAATGCGGATGATGACACACTTCGCCAATGCGCCTCTTACGGTCGTGGTTATACGTATTTACTATCGCGCGCTGGTGTTACCGGCACCGATACTAAGGCACAAATGCCTGCTGGTAATATTGTTACTAAATTAAAAGAATACCATGCAGCCCCTGCTCTTTTAGGGTTTGGTATTTCAACACCAGATGATGTAAAAGCGGCACTTAATGCAGGCGCAGCAGGTGCTATTTCAGGCTCTGCTGTAGTTAAAATTATTGAAGCTAACCTTAACAATTTAGACGCAATGACAATGCAGTTAAAAGCATTTGTTAGTGAAATGAAAGCTGCAACCGCATTATAAAAAGTGTAAATTTACGCATTAAAAAAAGGGCATTTAAAATGCCCTTTTTTAATTTTTAAAAGCAAATTAGTGAGCTTGGTGTTTACCCTCTAAAATCTCTTCAATAAATTTAGCATTAAATGCTTCTAAATCTGCTGGGCTTCGGCTTGTTACTAAACCTTTATCTACACATACTTCTTGATCGACCCAATTAGCACCTGCATTAATTAAATCGCTTTTAATACTGGGAAAGGAAGTAATGGTACGGTCGCGCAATTTATTAATTTCAGCTAACAACCACGGCGCATGGCAAATAGCAGCAACGGGTTTGTTTTTTTCTGCGCCAAAAAAGCCATCAATAAATGCTTTAGCATCTTTATCTTGGCGTAAACTGTCTGGATTAAATAAACCACCAGGAAGCATAAGCGCGTCATAATCAGCAGGATCCGCGTTTGTAACTAGTTTATCTACTGTTACTTTATCGCCCCACTTGTCTTCATCCCAGCCAGTAATTTGGCCTTCTTTAATTGATACTATTTCGATGTTTGCACCAGCATCAAGTAATGCGCTGCGTGGAGATAAAAGCTCACTTTGCTCAAATCCATCAGTGGCTAAAATTGCGATTTTTTTGCCTTGTAAACGTGTGCTTGTTTGTAATGTACTCATTGAGATCTCCTTATTTTCTTAAAAGGTATATTTAAAATACACATTCAAAAAAGCACGATGCGTGCCGACAACAAGCAATTGAAAATAAAGGATTTAATTTAAGTAGAATTTATAATGCCATGTAAATTATTTAGAGATTATGAATAATGTACATTGAGGAGATATAAACACGGCTTTGATACTCGGTGATTTAAATACAGAAGCTTCGCTTCTCGCGTGAGCAAGCTCAACGCCTACAACTAACGCTCAGCATTATGTTTATTTTTGTAGACGCACAACTTGTTGGCGTTTAAAAACGCAGTTTTTATGATAGGTGGTTAAGTAATTAGAAGCTGCGCTTCTCGCGTGAGCAAGCTCAACGCCTACAACTAACGCTCGGCATTATGTTTATTTTGTAGACGCACAACTTGTTGGCGTGATGGGCAAAGCCCATAATTTTATGTTTAATAACTCCACGTAAAACTCAGTCAACGACCAAGCTAAGTAATGCTATTTAAAGCAGATCTTTTAACGCCTTAGCAGGTTTAAAAACCGCTTTATTTGCGCCTTCTATTTCAATTGCAGCCCCTGTTTGTGGGTTACGCCCAGTACGCGCTGGGTAATAACTTAGCGCAAAGGTACCAAAGCCATTAATTTGAACTTGATCGCCCTCAGAAAGCGATTTAGTAATGACTTTTTGCAAGCTTGAAAGTGCCGCTTGAGAATCTTTTTTTGTTAATTCACTTTTTTGTGAAATGGCAGCAACGAGTTCTGCTTTATTCATTTTAGGCTCCTAAATACACGCCAAATCAGTGTTGGTTAAGCGTGGGAATATGATGATATAAAAAATACCAAACCAAATTGGTAATAAAGCCACGCAGGCTAAGGGTTACAGGGCAACAAGTCAACCTTGTAGTTGCTAAGCTTTATGTGGTAAAAAGCCTTTGACTCTTTTTTGTATAATTTAGGTAGTATATGCACGCATTAATTGAATACATTCCACTCATACTGTTTTTTGCAGTGTTTAAACTCGTCGATATTTATTGGGCTACCGGTTTATTAATGGCCACTACGCTTATTCAAGTTGCTTATAGCTACTTTAAACATGGCAATGTGCCTACTCGTCATTGGATATTTTTTGGCATTGCTGCCGTGTTCGGTACGTTAACGCTGGTACTTCATGATGAGCAATACATTAAATGGAAAGCAACACTCATATATGCAGGTTTAAGTTTAACGTTACTTGTTAGCCGTTATGTACTTAATAAAAATCTCGTTAAAAAAGCGCTTAGCTCAATCCTCGAAAACGCTAATGATACAAAGCAAGCCATTGTTGTCCCAGAACCATTATGGGATAAGCTTAATTTAATGTGGGTTGTAATTACTTCTGGCATCGCAGCACTAAACATTTATATTGCATATAATTTTTCGCTCGACTTTTGGGTTAACTTTAAAGTATTTGGTTTAATGGGTATTACCTTTGTAAGTATTTTTGCCACCATTATTGCCTTGTACAAATACCTCCCTGATGAAGAAGAACCTGCAAAGTAAGCCCCTCGTCATAAAAGTGTCGTCTTAGCTTGTTAGCTTATTAAAAAAAGCAATTTGAGACGACCTTGAACGCTAATCAATACCGCTGGTTTGAATTTACCCTCATTTTTATATTGCTGCCCTTGTTGGGTTTTGGATTACGCGAGCATTTAGCTAATTGGCTTATCCCTGCGCTTATTATACTTATGAGTGTGTGTTGTATGTTGCTACTAGGCGATCCCCATTTTAAACGGTTTAGACTCACAAGCCTTGGGCAATTTTCTGCTGTTAAAAGGCGTGTGTTTAGCTTCTTTTTTTTAGGTGCGCTGTTCTCAGGCATGTTTTACGGGATTATTCATCAAGGCAACTGGTTTACCCTTCCCCGTAACTCATTTAATGGTTGGCTTTTACTATTGGTGCTGTATCCAATACTGTCGGTTATTCCTCAAGAATTAATATTCCGAACGTATTTTTTTCATCGTTATAAACGCATCATGCCAAAAAAAGCAGTGCGTATTGTAGTCAGTGCGAGTGTATTTGCGCTGGCGCATATTGTGTATGCCAATTGGATTGCAGTAGCCCTAGCCTTTTTGGGCGGTTTACTGTTTGCGTATACCTACGCACAAAGCCGCTCAACGGTCGTGTGTGTTATTGAACACAGCTTATGGGGGCTATGGATGTTTACACTCGGGATTGGCAGCTACCTCGATTCAGGCGCATTTAACTAATATAACAAACATTAAAAAATCCGATATCAGAAACTAATATCGGATTCTGAATAGCTATAAAAACACTTCACTCATCGCAAAAAGCGCTGAGCTGTAAGGCATATGCTGAGTTTTTAATTATTTAATCTAATGGTTAAAATAACGACTCAAACTCACCATTTGGAAATAAAACACCAGGAATACCACGTACCGCAGTAACATCAGCTAGTTTAGTATCACCAAAATATAAACCGCCACTGTAATTACGGCCCTTTTGCTTTACATCTAACCAACGTCCATTTTCGCCTTTCGCTATTAGATTAATGTTGCCACTAACATCACGAATACGTAAATCTAACGCGCGATTTTGTATGCTAACAAATATATCTGTAGAGGTAAGTTCTGATAGGTTTTCCACATCGCCTACGTACGCAAATTTAAAATCGCTTGCACCACTCAATGGAAAATCTAATTCAAAAGTAAATGCTAAATCGTCATTATCTTCACCAACAAAAGGCGAAGCCTCTACTGCTGTGATATGAAATGCAGTGTTTTGAATGTCGCTTACGTAATCACCATTAAAATCAAAAGTAGATAACGTGGTTGACTCCTCACCTAGTGAATTAACAAAACGGTTTAAATTTACTGATAAATCACCTTCGAGTTTACCCGCTGCTTTATTGATAATTACGTTGGTGGTTACCTGTGTAATACCCGTATCGGCTTCTGGGTTTAATTCACTTTGAGCATCTATGCCATCAAACTCAATCAGCAACTCACTTACATCCACACTTAATACCGTAGTACCATTTGTGACCGTTGCGCTCATTACACCTTCGATTTTATTACCTAATACACCACTTACTCTGAAAGTTGGAATTGATAAATCAATGGTTATAGGTAACTCATCATATGTGCCAGTAATAGCCCAAGTATAAGGTGATTGGTTGTAATTAATATCTAAATCACGAAGCTTATATTGCCCTGATGGTGTAGAGCCATCAGCTAGTGGTGAATAATTTGTGATAACTTCGTTTAAAGCATTACTAAGTGCATCAAGGGTTCTTTGTGTATCTTCATCAAACGCACCTTCAAGCTCAGTAAATTTTGCGTCTAATTCATCTGAATAGCTTTTTTCTTGAAGTCTTGCAACACCAATTATATTTCGCGTATCAACAAGTAACTCTCTTGAGTGTAAGCTTTGCACTTCTGCTGAGCGAGCCTGCCAATTTGCAAATGTAGTTACACTTGCAATCGTTTGCTTAACTTGACCAGCTACATTTTTCAGCAAAGCATTACCTTGGTCGCTAAATAAGTTGTCTGTAACATACTGCGCTGCTAAGTCGCTGTAATCTTGCCAAGCTTGCTGGTCAGTCTCCAAATTAGTAAATGTATTAAAAGCACTTTCAACACTAAACGAACTATCAGCAACACCAGCTAAAATTGCCGCGTAGGTGAAGGCATTTGTTACCATTTCTGCTTCAACACTTGCATTTAAATTACTGTGCGTTAAATGATAAAAAGGCGTGGCTGATAAACTCGCCTGTGTAGCACTAAAGCCTTCTTCTGTAATTGCTTTGCTCAATGGTGATAAATAAACCTTATTTACACCCGGTGCACTAAATGCATCCGCTTTGTAATTAAGAGTAACGGCTGTCAATTCTTGGTAATCGATTAACCGGTTTGCGTTTAAGTCATTTACATCACCACGCACAGTTCTGCCACAACCTGTAAATCGCGGACAAGGTAGAGTGGTATCGCTAGGTATAAACTCAAAACTATTAAAAGTAAGTGGAGTTACACTTACACTCGCAGTATTGATATTTTCGACTTCAATTGATTCTTGCACCACCCCATCGCTATCTAAAACATTAAGCGTGCCCTGTGGTGATTGCCAATTAGATACATAAAAACTCACAGAAGAAGATGTAGCAATTTCACTCACTGCAACCGATTCTGAACTGTCACTGTCTGATGAAGAACCACAACCTGCCAATGCAATAGCGACCCCTAAAGGTATAATTTGTTTTAACATCTTCATTCCTTAAAACTTAATGTTCACGTACCAATTCACATTCGCATAATAGGCTTTATCTAAATCTAGGCTATCAGTTTGTAAATTAAGACCAAAATATTCGTTTTCTATACCAACTAAAAATGCTTCGCTTTTTGTTTCGTAGCCTGCTTGTACTCGCCAATGATCCCAAAAGTGAATACGGCCTTTTAATTGGCTAAACGTGTCTTTATCGTAACGTTTTAAAGTTAACTGAGTCGAAAATCGGTCGTTTATTCTGTAATCGGCAAATGCTTGTAATCGCATTTCCATTTCGAAATCATGAGATACCGTATTTCCAAATGCAGATGTTTTTAATGAAACTGTTGGCTGAGTAATAATATCGCCGTTGTCATCTTCGCTAAATGGAATTTCAGTAGTTTGACCCTTTACAGAGCCACTGTCTTCGTACTGAGTTTTATACAGCAAATCTTTTACGCTAAAACCAACTTTAAGCTCATCATTTACTTGCCAATCGGCAAAAATATCTAGGCTATAGCCTAGCCCTTCAGGCTTTTGTGAAGGTGTAAATTCTTTAAATAAAATATCTTTTGAAAAGTTGTAATCGACAGTTACAGCACCTTCAACTTCATCACTAAAAATCTCACCATTTACAGTGGCATCTTGATAGTGTGAGCTGGCAAAAACAGAAAGCTTAGGTGTTATTGTTAATGCATTTTTATCTAAAAATTTAAAATCATAAGATACGAATACACCATTAGACGTTGCTTGTTTAGCATCGAGGTAATAGGTATAAAATCTATCTTCAAACTCTAAATCATTCTTTTCGGTATGAGTATATTTAGCTGTATCAGGATCAAAGTTAAGAACATAGTCATAACGACTTTGTAAACCCACTTTAAAATTACCGTAGCCAACACCCACTTCAAAAATATTATAGGTAAATGCACTGTCACCCGATTTTAATGGTGCATCAAAATCATCTACAAAGGCTTGTACTGGTTGTGCTTCAGTATAAATTTCTGCGTCAAAATGAGTAAATATTTGAAATTGGTTATCTGCGGAAGCAAGAGGAGAAATAAAAGCTGTTGAAAATCCTAACAAGAGAATTTTTTTTTTCATAATTTAATCGCTTTCTATAAAAAAAGGGAAAAGCGCTGCTTTCCCCTTTTATAGTTTAAATATTACTTAGATGAATCAATTAAATCAACATCAGTGTAAGGCACTACATCACCATCGATGTAAGTGATAGATACACCGTTAGTAACTTTAGAAGCAGTACCAAATGACATCATTTCGCCATTGTACATAGCTTTAACATCACCAGTGTAACCTGTAGATTCCGTACCAGTTAGAGATAATGTGTAACCCATTGCTGCGTCACCTTTAACCATAACTTCTAATGTACTTTCATCTTCATCACCACTACTGTCAACCATACCCATTACTTTAAAGTCTAAGTCGCCAGACATACCTTCAAGTGTAATACTTGAAGAATCTGATTCTTCAGTTGCAGTAAGGTTTAGCATACCAGTGAAACCAGAATCACCGTCCATAATTTCAACGTGGTTCCAAGCTTCAGTGTTAACGATTTCAGCGTCATCAACTGTGTCAGCATTTACTGCACCATCAAATGTGAATATTAAACATGAATCAATTTGCGTAGGATCAATAATCGTACCGTCAGCAAACAGTTCACACTCTTCTAGAGCTGCAGTACGACTTTCACCCGTAACAAGTGACACAGTTGCGTCATTTTCACCCATTAATGTAGCGCCCCAAGCAACAACTAATTGCTCGCCTTGGTAAGAAGCTGAAGCACTGATCATTTCACCGGTAGTTTCGTTCTCTAATTCTAAAACTAACGCATCTAAGTCATAGTTATATGACCAATCAGGTTGACGAGTAGAAGTACCTTCACCTGAGTTACCCATTTCAGCTAGTTCATCAATTACGTCAGCAAGAACGTCTGCTGCATCGATAACCGCTTGACCGCCAGTATTAGTAAGCACAGTCATAGTCGATAATGACTCTGATGTAGCTTTAACAGAAGTTAGTACTTCAAGTTTAGCAACCGCCGCTTCAGCAACAAGTTGTAGGTTATAAGCTGTTACAAATTGCTCGCTAGCTAGTTCACCTTGAGCTACAGCAGCTGTTTGCATAGCTGTAAGCGCATCAATCATTGCTTGTGCGCCTTCGCCTTCAAGGTCTAGGTAAGCATTAGAAGCAACAAGTGCTTGCTCAATAGCAATTTCAAGTGCATCAACAGCAGCAGCAAAATCAGACGCAGCAGTAACAGCAGTCATAGCAAGCTCAAGAGCTTCAGTTGCGTTTGCGGCTGTATCTACCATTGCACCTTCTGCGTTAGCAAGTGCGCTTGTAGAAGCTGCTTCAGCTGTGTCTGCTGCTGATTTTTTCTCATCAGCAACGTCTGCAGTGTTTTCAGCAACTAGTTTTGCAGCAGCAAGAGCAATATCAAACGTTTCAATCGCTTCTTCTGCTTCCGCTACTAGTGCAGCTAATGCAGCGTCGTATGCAACGGTGTCAGTTACAGCAACACCTGCATCTGTTTGTAAAGACGTTGCAGAATCAAGAATCTGTTGGTAATCAGAGCTTTGAGTAACTAACGCTTTTGCAGCAGTTACATAACCTTGTGATTTAACAAAAATAGAACCCGCTTTAGCTGTTAAACCAGCAGTAGCAGCTTCATTTTTCAGTAATGTTACAGCGCTTACAAATGCAGCTGCGTTATCAGCTGTAAGAGCATCGCCACCCATTGCTTGAACATCAGCAAGTGAACTTTGAGCTGTTTCAATATCCATTTCTAATGCAGTAAGTGCAGTCTGTGAAGCTGTAACTTCTACTGTTAAAGCAGCTGCTAGAGCTGTATAAAAATCATCTCCAACTGTACACTCTGCACCAGTACAACCAATTACTTCTAGTGCTTTTTTAACTTTTACTGCAGCGGCTGCAAGGCCGGCATCAGTTGCTGCACCATTTTTAACAGCTTTGTCTTTAGCTGCTTTTGCTTTTTTAGCAATACCTACTGAATTAGCGGCAAACGCATCAATTTGTGCTTGTGTTGCATTAGGGTTGTTAGCAGAGAATGCCGCTTTTAAAGCGTTTTCAATTGCAGTTTCATCACCCGTTGCTACAGCAACAAAAATGTTTGCAGTATTTGTAATTGCTGTTTGTAACATTGTAGCTATTGCAGCAATGCCAGCGTCAGTATTACCTTTAAACTGGCCTGATTTAATACCAGCTTTAATGCTGCTCATTACATCACCAATTGAAGGTAAACCTTGAATTGAAGAAGAAAGCTGTGCAATTGCTAAAATACCGTCAGTAAGTTCTTCTTCGCCATCAACATTACTTAAATCTACAGCGCCGCCGTTAGATAAATCGCCAATAATAGCAGAAAGTAAAAGTGCTGCGTCTTGACCCATCACTTGTACAACAGTGTTTAAGCTAGCTGTAGCAATAGCGTCTTCATCTACACTTGAACCTGAGTCAAGAAGAAGACCCGCCACTAACGATGTTAAAAAAGTAACATTAGCTTTATAAGAACCTATAACATTATCGTCGCCAGCTGCACCGCTCGCTCCAGATGTATCTGCTTCAACAGCTGGAATAAACTTAACAACTGAAAGCTCTAGGTCAGTTTTGTACCATTCGCCAAACTCAATATCAGTATCGCCATCATTTTCGTCGTCAACTTCTGGCGCTTCATCGTAAGTGCCACAACCTACGTAAGCATCACAACGTAAAAAGCTATCATCGCCTTCTTCAGACGTTTTAACAGTAATGTAAACAGGTCCAGTAAAATCATCATCTAGGTAGATGCTGTAACGACCGTTTTCATCAGTTAGCACTTCAGGGTTAGCGGCAATTTTACTTGCTTCTACCGCTGCATCTGCAGCATCTTGTGATAGTGCTTCTTCAGAAAAAGACTCAGCCTCTGCTGAAGCAGCTGAGCGAAATGCAACAGGAACGCTTTGACCAGATGCATCTAAAGTCATTACAGTTACTACTGCACTTTTCATTGAACCTTTAACTGCTTTACCTGTTACTTCAATATTAAATTGTGCATCGCCCGTTGCAGTAAAAGATTCTACAGGTGCAACAGGAATATTTCTGTCGTTATCAGAACCACATGCTGTTAAGCCTAATGTAAGTGCAACTGAAGCTGCAATAGGTGTAAATTTGATCGTACGCTTTACCATTTATTTCTCCTTGATAGCCTGGAATGAGTATCAGAAATTAGTTTAGTTGATAGTGGTTTATGTAAGCTTTTATATTCAAAAAGCATCAAAAAAGTACACAATCATAACCTTTGTTACTAGAACATTAAAAATACCATTAAGCTATATAGTTATGCTACATATTTATACGTTTTATAGAAGTATTTATCTTTATTCTATGAGCTACTTCTTTATCAGCATCTCTATTATTCAATAACCTATAGACACTCATAAAGAACCAGCACATATTGATACAATATATTCACTTTATTAAATGAATATTACATACAATCTAGTTTGTTAATTATATTCTTCAAGTAAATGCGATGGATGAGAGTTAAAAAAGACGATAATTCTAAAAATTAATGAAAAAGGATTATTTCTAACGAGTGTGAGTAGGTTTTACTTTAGCTAAGCAAACGTTTATAAAATTTGTTTGCTTAACTAAAATAAATGTTTAGTTGCGCTTAACTTCACCAGTGATTAGTAAGGGACTCTTACAACCCCTTCCATTAATACACGTGCACTTCGGCTCATACTTGCTTTGGTAACTAGCCAGTTGCCAGCATTATTTTTAGCCTCAGCACCTACTTTTAGCGTGCCCGACGGGTGACCAAAGTTAACTTCACTCAATACGCCGCCACCAGCGGCTATATTAACAAGTGTGCCTTCAATAGCCGCAGCCGTACCAATAGCTACAGCGGCTGTACCCATCATGGCATGATGCAGTTTACCCATCGACATTGCGCGTACTAATAAGTTGATATTAGCAGCCTCAATCATTTTACCGCTAGACGCTTTGTAATCTAAAGGCGCTGCAACAAACGCAACCTTTGGCGTATGTTGGCGAGCCTGTGCTTCACTAATATTTGTGATTAAGCCCATTCTAACGGCACCATAAGCACGAATGGTTTCAAGCTTTTTAAGCGCTGCAACATCGTTATTTATATCGTCTTGCAGCTCTGTGCCGGTATAACCAATATCAGCGGCGTTAATAAATACAGTAGGAATACCTGCATTTATCATCGTGGCTTTTAAAGTACCAACACCTGGTACTTCTAAGTCATCAACTACGTTGCCTGTTGGAAATAACGCGCCATCGCCATCAGCCGGGTCTATAAATTCAAGTTTTACTTCAGCTGCAGCAAAAGTAACGCCATCGAGCTCAAAGTCGCCGGTTTCTTGCACTTCGCCATTGGTCATAGGGACATGCACTAATATGCTTTTTTTAATATTAGCCTGCCACACACGCACAATAGCAACACCATTATTAGGTACTCTGCTTTTATCGACCAAACCATTACTAATAGCAAAAGCCCCCACTGCTGACGTTAAGTTACCGCAGTTACCGCTCCAATCTACAAAAGGTTTATCTATAGCCACTTGACCAAACAAATAATCAACATCGTGGTTGGCTTGCTCACTTTTACTTAGGATTACGGTTTTACTGGTGCTTGATGTAGCGCCGCCCATTCCATCCGTTTGCTTAGCATACGGATCGGGGCTGCCAATAACACGCAGTAATAAATTATCGCGCGCCTCGCCTGCTACTTGAGCAGGCTTTGGCAAATCAGTTAAATTAAAAAACACTCCTTTACTGGTGCCGCCACGCATATAGGTTGCAGGCACTTTAATTTGCGGTTTAAACATAATGCTTGCCCTTATGCAGATTTCGTTGCTTCTAAAAAGTCTTGAGCAAAGCGTTGTAACACACCACCAGCTGCGTAAATAGAAAGCTCTTCTTGGGTATCTATACGGCACTTCATAGGCACAGTAAGCACTTCACCGTCTTTACGGGTAATGCTTAAATTAACGGTGGCGCCTGGTTTTAAATCACCCGTTACATTGTACGTTTCACTGCCATCCAGCTTTAGAGTTTTACGCGTTGTGCCTGCTTTAAACTCAAGCGGTAAAACCCCCATACCAATCAAGTTAGTACGGTGAATACGCTCAAAGCCCTCTGCTGCGATTACTTCAACGCCTGCAAGTCTTACGCCTTTTGCAGCCCAATCGCGCGACGAACCTTGACCGTAATCGGCACCGGCTACAATAATAAGCGGTTGTTTACGCTCCATATAGGCTTCGATTGCTTCCCACATACGTGTGTTAGTGCCTTGTGGCTCTAAGCGTGCATACGAACCTTGCTTAACGTCGCCGTTTTCGTCAAGCACCATTTCGTTTAGCAGCTTTGGGTTTGCAAAGGTTGCACGCTGCGCTGTTAAATGATCGCCCCGGTGCGTTGCGTACGAATTGTAGTCTTCCTCTGGCACATTCATTTTGGTCAGGTATTCGCCAGCAGCACTACTTGCCATAATTGCGTTTGATGGCGATAAATGATCCGTTGTAATGTTATCGCCAAGTACTGCAAGCGCGCGCATACCGGTCATAGTGCGCTCACCCGCAAGTGCACCCTCCCAATAAGGAGGGCGACGAATGTAGGTGCTTTCTGGGCGCCAGTCGTAAAGTGGGTCGTTATCTTCACCGTAATCTACGGTTAAATTAAACATCGGCTCGTATACTTTTCTAAATTGCTCAGGCTTAACACTTTGCTTAATAACCGCATCAATCTCTTCGTCAGATGGCCATAAATCTTTAAGCGTAATATCGTTGCCTTGTTGATCTTGCCCAAGTATCCCTTTTTCAATATCAAAGCGAATAGTACCTGCAATAGCGTACGCAACAACTAAAGGAGGTGACGCTAAAAATGCTTGCTTAGCATAAGGATGAATGCGTCCATCAAAGTTACGATTACCTGAAAGTACAGCCGTTGCGTATAAATCACGTTCAATTACTTCTTTTTGAATCACAGGGTCAAGCGCCCCGCTCATACCGTTACACGTTGTACACGCAAAACCAACAATGCCAAAGCCAAGTTGCTCAAGCTCTGTTAGAAGGTTTGCATCTTCAAGGTATGATTGCACCGCTTTTGAGCCTGGTGCTAATGAGGTTTTAACCCAAGGTTTGCGCATTAAACCCTTAGCATTAGCGTTACGGGCAAGGAGTGCAGCGGCAATTACATTGCGTGGATTACTAGTATTAGTACAGCTAGTAATAGCGGCAATAATACATGCGCCGTCTGGCATTAAGCCTTCTTCATTTTCAACAACGCCCGAAATACCTTCTTTAGCTAAATCGCTTGTCGATACACGGCGGTGTGGATTAGATGGACCCGCAATATTGCGCCCCACGCTTGATAAATCAAACTTAAGTACACGTTCGTATTTTGCGGCTTTTAAGCTATCGCTCCAAAGGCCTGCTGTTTTTGCGTAGTTTTCTACAAGGGCAATTTGTTCTTCTTCGCGACCTGTTAAACGCAAATAATCTATTGTTTTATCGTCGATATAAAACATGGCTGCAGTTGCGCCAAATTCAGGTGTCATGTTTGAAATGGTCGCTCTGTCGCCAAGTGTAAGCGCGTCTGCACCTTCACCGTAAAACTCTAAATAAGTAGATACAACACGTTGCTCACGTAAAAATTCAGTAATGGCTAGTACAATATCGGTTGCGGTAATACCTGGTTGGCGCTTGCCTGTTAGCTCAACACCAACAATATCAGGCAAGCGAATATAAGAAGCACGGCCAAGCATAACGCTTTCAGCTTCAAGCCCGCCTACACCCACAGCAATAACACCCAGCGCATCAACATGAGGCGTGTGGCTGTCGGTACCAACTAAGGTATCTGGGAATGCAATGCCATTTCGGTTTTGAATAACCGGCGACATTTTTTCAAGATTAATTTGATGCATAATGCCGTTACCCGGTGGAATAACATCAATATTTTTAAAGGCAGTTTTAGTCCAGTTTATAAAGTGGAAACGGTCATCATTTCGTCTGTCTTCGATGGCGCGGTTTTTTTCAAATGCGTCAGGATCAAAACCGGCATGCTCTACCGCTAGTGAATGATCCACTATTAACTGCGTAGGTACTACCGGATTCACTTTAGCCGGATCGCCGCCTTTGGCTGCAATTGCATCACGCAAACCTGCTAAATCAACAAGCGCTGTTTGGCCTAAAATATCGTGGCACACTACGCGCGCCGGATACCACGGAAAATCTAAATCTTGCTTGCGTTCAATTAACTGGTTAAGTGCATCGGTTAACATGGCAGGGTCGCATCGGCGTACTAGGTTTTCGGCAAATACACGCGATGTATAAGGTAGCGTGGCGTATGCACCTGGCTTAATTGCATCTACGGCTTCTTGCGTATCGTAATAGTCGACGTTTGAGCCAGGTAAAGGTTTACGGTATTGGGTGTTATTAATTATGGTCATGGTAAGGGTTCGCTAATTTGGTGACGGTGTTTGCTCACAGCTAGCGTGTTTAATAAAAAGTTTGAGAAAAACTACTCGCTAATGGCTATGTGCAATAAAAAAGTGAGCACATGCGTGCTCACCCATTTTTTTAACGTGACTCTATTGGTGTGTAACTGCGTGCGTCAGGCCCTGTGTAATCGGCACTTGGGCGAATAATACGGTTGTTAGCGCGCTGCTCTTTTACATGTGCTGTCCAGCCCGTAACACGGCTCATTACAAATATTGGCGTAAATAACTTAGTCGGAATATCCATAAAGTGATAAGCAGATGCATGAAAAAAATCGGCATTACAAAACAGCTTTTTCTCGCGCCACATAATCTCTTCACAACGAACAGACACAGGATAAAGCACCGTGTCGCCTACTTCACTAGCTAGTTTTTCAGACCATTTTTTAATAATTACATTACGCGGATCAGACTCGCGATAAATCGCGTGACCAAAGCCCATAATTTTGTCTTTACGTTCAAGCATGCCCATTACTTCTTGCTCAGCGTGTTCAGCGCTTGTAAAACCTTGAATCATATCCATTGCCGCTTCGTTAGCACCACCATGTAATGGACCACGCAGCGTACCAATCGCACCTGTTACACAAGAGTGAATATCAGAAAGCGTTGATGCACACACACGCCCTGTAAAAGTAGAGGCGTTAAACTCGTGCTCTGCGTATAAAATTAGTGATACATTCATTACCTGTGCAAACAATTCACTAGGTGCTTTGTCGTGTAATAAATTTAAAAAATGTGCGCCAACTGAGTCGTCATCAGTTTGTGTTTCAATGCGTACGCCATCGTGTGTAAAGCGGTACCAGTAACAAATAATACTTGGGAACACAGCAACCATACGGTCGATTGCATCATTAGCTTGGCTAAAATCAAGCTCCATTTCAAGGTTACCCAACATTGAGCAACCCGTGCGCATTACATCCATTGGGTGTGCGTCTTTAGGAATATTTTCAAGCACGGTTTTAAGCGCATCAGGTAAGCCGCGTAAACTTTTTAGTTTTGCTTTATATTCTGCCAATTCGCTTGTGGTTGGTAACTCACCACGTGATAGTAAAAAAGACACTTCTTCAAACTGCGCTTTTTCGGCAAGTTCGCTAATATCGTAACCACAATACGTTAAGCCAGAACCACTTTGTCCAACAGTACACAATGCTGTTTGACCAGCCACTTGTCCGCGTAAACCCGCGCCGCCTAATGCTTTATCTACCATGATCTTCTCCTATCTTAAATTTGTGTGTGATTTTAATAATTTTTATTTGTCAGATTTTGATGAAAAAAGGTTATCGAGTGTGTTCTCGTACGTGTGGTAATCTAAAAAGTCGTAAAGCTCAGAGCGCGTTTGCATATTTTCAATTTGGCTTTGTTGCGAGCCTTCATTTAAAATTGCTGAATACACGTTTAATGCTGCTTTGTTCATGGCTCTAAATGCACTTAGTGGGTAAAGCACCATTTCAACACCTACATCGCTTAACTGCTCTTTTGTGTAAATAGGTGTTTGGCCAAACTCAGTAATGTTTGCCAAAATTGGAACGTTGATCGCTTTTGCAAATGCTTGGTAATCAGCAAGGTCGTGTACGGCTTCTGCAAAAATAGCGTCAGCACCGGCTTCAACACAGGCAGCTGCACGGTCTATCGCAGCGTTTAAACCTTCTTTTTGAAATGCATCGGTACGAGCCATAATATAAAAATCGCTATCGGTTTTTGCATCAACCGCCGCTTTAATGCGGTCAACCATTTCACCTTGGCTTACAATTTCTTTATTAGGACGATGCCCGCAACGCTTTTGCGCTACTTGGTCTTCAATATGAAAACCCGCCGCACCCGCTTTAGTCATTTCTTTTACTGTGCGTGCAATGTTAAACGCCCCACCCCAACCGGTATCGGCATCAACAAGTAGTGGTAAATCGCTAGCACCGGTAATACGGCGAATATCTTCAAGCACGTTATCAAGGCTCGTCATACCCAAATCAGGCATACCGAACGAGGCGTTTGCAACACCGGCACCTGAGAGGTAAATAGCTTGGTGACCCATTTTTTCAGCCATCATCGCTGTGTAGGCGTTAATAGTACCTACCACTTGTAACGGGCGGTTATTGGCAATAGCGTGTTTAAATTTTAATCCTGCTGACATTACTTTTTCCTCACTTTGAACGGTTGCTACGTGGAGTAACTTATAGTTTTAATCTGTAATTGTGACTGTTTAACTGCTCTACTTAACTTTTAGCCGTTAATAAATCAAATTTGGTTTGAATATTTGCTTGCGATGCACTGATGTGCCGCTTCATGAGCATTTCGGCCAGTTCACCGTCGTGGTTTTCAATGGCGTTAATAATCGCTAAATGCTCATCAAATGCTTTTGATACACGCGGCCCTACCATGCCCATTTGAACACGGTACATGCGTATTAATTGATAAAGCTCATTACACAGTAGATGAATTAAATGCGCGTTTTTACTGCCTTGAATAATACGGTAATGAAAATCTAAATCGCCGGCTTCTTGATAGTAAGATTCGCCCTCTTTAACACGTTGTGTTTGTAGGTGCTGATTAAGTAATTGCTTTAAGCCTTTTACTTCTTCGGGTTCCATATTGTCGGCAGCAAGCCTACATGCTAAACCTTCAAGTGAACTGCGAACTTGATAAACTTCAATCAAACGCTCAGCAGTAAGGGCAACTACTCGGCAACCTACGTTGGCTTTACGCTCAACAAGGTAGCAACTTTCTAGGCGATTTAACGCCTCTCTAAGCGTTGCACGGCTTACACCATAACGTTTGGCAAGCTCAGGCTCTGATATTTTACTGCCTTGAACTATACTGCCTTCAACAATCTCACGGCGCATATCTACAAATACTTGATCTGATGCGGTAGTTATAGGCGCTTCGTTTAAAAATGTGTGTGTCATAAGTTATTTTTTAGATTGTCGACAATTAATGTGGTTACTATGGGCTTATTAAAAAATCATGTCAACCCTTAAACCTATCAAAATGGCTAAAAAACACGCTCATTGTCGACACTATTAACCTAAAGTCGCATAGAAATGGTTTTAAAATGGACTAAAACAATGAAGTGTCGACAGGACAATAAAACAGATGTTACGTCTTTAAGCGCTGAAAATACCTAATATAAATGCTATTATCGCGCTTTATTTTTATAGTATGAGCTAACGCGTGAACGCCAACACTTTTATTCCTGAGCACTTTATTGATGACGTAAAAACCTATTTACCAGCGCATCTAAACTTAGATGACTTTTTAAATGCGTGTCGCAGGCCGCTCAGAAAATCTATCCGCGTTAATACATTAAAAATTAGCATCGAAGAATTTGTAAAACGTGCCAATGAAAAAAATTGGCTGCTAACCCCCATCCCTTGGTGCAGTGAAGGCTTTTGGTTAGAGCGCCCAAGCGATGAAGAGCAAAACCTAGCCCTTGGTAATACCGACTTACATCTAAGCGGGGCTATGTACGTACAAGAAGCAAGTTCAATGCTGCCCCCTATGGCATTAAAGCAAAGTATTGAACTCGCTAACTCGCAAAGTAACACCGTGCTTGATATGGCATCAGCACCAGGCTCTAAAACATCGCAACTGGCAGCGCTTATGGGTAACCAAGGCGTACTTGTTGCAAACGAGCTATCGTCGTCTCGTTTAAAAGTGCTTAGCGCAACGCTCAAACGTATGGGGGTTGGTAACTGTGCGCTCTCGCATTTTGATGGCGTTATATTTGGCAACTATATGTTTGAATGCTTTGATAGCATATTGTTAGACGCGCCCTGCTCTGGCGAAGGCACGGTACGTAAAGACGCCGACGCACTAAAAAATTGGTCCATAGAATCAAACATACAAATTGCCCAAGTCCAAAAGGACTTAATTAAAAGCGCTTTTTATGCACTAAAACCAGGTGGCACATTAGTGTATTCAACCTGCACACTCACCCCACTCGAAAACCAACAAGTGTGCGATTATTTACTCAGTGAATTTAGCGACTATATAGCGCCTGAGTCACTCAGTGATTTATTTGAAGGTGCGAGCAAAGCAACCACAAGTGAAGGTTATTTGCATGTATGGCCGCAAACATTCGACAGCGAAGGCTTTTTTATTGCTCAATTTAAAAAACACGCAAGTTGCAATAACCCAAATCAAACAGTTAAGAAAGGTGCATTCCCATTTAACGAGTTTGATAAAAAGCAAAGTGCCGCGTTTATGCAATCACTTAAAAAGCATTTTGGGTTAACTAACCTGCCTGGCAGCTTAATGCAACGCGACAAAGAACTGTGGTTATTTCCTGAAGGGTTTGAAGCCGTGCAAAACAAAATTAAGTACGCACGTTTAGGTATTCAAATTGGCATTATTCATAAAAATGGCGTACGGCTAACGCACGAATTTGCAACCGTATTTGGAAATGAGTGTAAAACTAATATTTACGCGTTAAATAACGAGCAAGCAAATGATTATTTTCAAGGTAAAGATATACGCTTAGCTGAAGCCACTCAGACAATAGGTGAAGTAGTATTAACACTGTGTGGCTGCCCTATTGGGCTGGGTAAATGGCAAAAAAATAAGATTAAAAACTCACTGCCACGAGATCTAGTGCAGAATACGCAGTTAATAAGCTGGGGTTAATCGATATACTTTACAATATATTGACCATATAATAGTAAAGCATTTAAATGAACTTTGTACATAGCTGGGCTAATACATAAAATTAATGATGATTAATTTACTAGCGTTATTACTAAGCCTCATTTACAAAGAATCTATATCAATTAAGGAGTAATAGTTTGCAGTTCAGGGAAGATATTAATGGCTTAAGGGCCATAGCAGTTATTGCTGTTGTTTTATTTCATTTTAACTCATCTTGGATGCCTGGTGGATTTGCAGGTGTAGATGTATTTTTTGTTATCTCTGGTTTTTTAATGACAGGGATAATATTTGAAGGATTAGAACAAGAAAACTTTTCTATTTTAAGGTTCTACGTGGCACGCGCAAATAGAATTATTCCTGCGCTTGCTCTTCTGTGTATTATATTATTAATTTTTGGTTGGTTCTTCTTATCCCCTACTGAGTACAAAGCTCTAGGCAAACATGCAGTTAGCAGCGTAGGGTTCATATCTAATATCATTTACTGGTTAGAATCGGGCTATTTTGACTCCTCATCACATGAAAAATGGCTTCTTCATACTTGGTCTCTCTCTGTTGAATGGCAGTTTTATATTATTTACCCAATTCTTTTAATACTTTCAAGCAAAGTATTATCACTCAAAATGACCAAAAAGATGCTTTTATTAGGCACTGTAGTAGGCTTTGTTTTCTGTGTATTAGTTACTTACAAATGGCCTAATGCATCATATTATTTATTTCCATCTCGGGCTTGGGAAATGATGATTGGTGGAGTGGCTTATCTATATCCTAGTAGGTTTGGGGACAAACAAAATAAAGTTTTAGAAATCATTGGTGTTTTATTCATTTTAGGCTCATATTTCTTTGTTACAAAGGAAACACCGTGGCCGGGCTATCTGGCAATGTTCCCAGTGATAGGAGCTTTTCTAATAATACAAGCGAATTCAAAAAATAGCTTTATCACTGGAAACTTAATTTTTCAAAAGATAGGAACTTGGTCTTATTCAATATACCTTTGGCATTGGCCATTAGTAGTAGCTATCGCTTACTTTTCATTAAGTAAAAACTTCATGTATATAGGTATTATTTCATCTATCTTTTTAGGTTACTTGAGTAATAAATATATTGAAAAAATAAAGTTTCTTAATGATTTTAATACACCAATATCTTACCTAAGATCTAAACCAATTATTATCGCAATTTCAACAGTTTCGTTAGGGCTAATCGTTTATAGTACGAATGGATTCATTAAACTTTCTCCAATTGAATATCAAAATTTAATTAACTCTTCTACGCCAAGCCCTTACAGAAGTATGTGCCATATAAGTGAATATAGGGCTCCTGAAAAATCTTGCGAGTATTTTGGCTCTAAAATTACTTGGGCAACTTTTGGAGATAGCCACTCAACAGAAATTGCATATGCAATGGCCTTAAGATTAAAAGAAAGAAATATTGGTTTAAAGCATTTTAGTTTTTCTGGCTGCAAACCATCGTATAAAGAAACTGAAAGCTTTAGTGTATGCGCTAAATGGTACAATCAATCAGTAAGTTATATTATTGAAAGCAAAAAAATTAAGAATGTAATTTTCAACCATAGATTTACAAATATGCTTTTCGGTGGAACAGCTGAACATTACCCTGTAATAGATGAGCCCATAGTAACGAATGAAACTATCCGTTTAACAAAACATATGGATGAACTAATTTTAAAGCTTGCTGAAAGTAAAGATAATATTTATATATTCTTACCGATCCCTGAGCTGAATAAAAATATTTTTAAGTTAATTAATAATGCCACAAAGAGCAACGCAAGCCTTAATGATATAGCTAGCACTGATATCAATTGGTACAATAAAAGAAATAAATATATCATCAATCACTTTAATTCAGCTGAATTCCCTAATAACGTACACTTATTAAATCCCGCAGATGCTTTTTGTAATAACGAAAAATGTTTCGCGGTGAGGAATGGAATACCACTATACTTTGATGATAATCATCCCTCAGTTTTAGGTGCTATCGAACTAGTTAAGCTCATTAAATAAACAAACTTACTTTTTAGCTATCACTAGTATAAAAATTTCACACTAAGAATAGTTGCGTCAATAATAGATATGCTGATAGTCACATATGCTGAGACTCATATTATATTGTTTAAAACATCATCCTAAGTCGGCATAGAGTCTAAGCACCGTAGTACCGTAGTGTTGGTTTAAATGCATTGTTGGCGAGCACTTCAGCTAGTTAAAGTATCAAAGCTCCCATCAAAAAACTAACGCTACGAGACACTAAGCTACCAGCTTTCTCTTCTAGATTCATACAACCTATAACTTATGGAAATGGAAACGAAATGTGGAACATTTACTCATAAATAGAATACTCAGGTGCAAATCATATTTTTGCCATCCCTACCGGAGTTGGTAAAAAGGAGATGTTGAACAATTAAAAGGACACATAAGACGCTACTTACCAAAAGGGGCCGATATAAAGCTAGTTTTTCATTCTAGAATTAAGAAAATCGAAAAATTAATTACCACGAGATTTAGTTCAAAATACGCAATTAATGAGTTGGGGTTAAAGTCGTACCTGTAGCTAACTATGATCTACAGGTCTCTTTTTATTCCCTTACCTAAGAAGACTAAGTTAGTAAAATAATTCTTTTCTAAGATTTTTTCTGTCAAAATTGGCAGTAGTAGACCAGTAGCCAATGCTACAGAAAATATTATTTCTACATCATATACATTCAATTTATGTAAAATAATTCTAGTTCCAGCTGTAAAAAAAACGTGGAAAAGATATATTGAATAGGAATATGAACCTATCCAAGCCAGAGGCTTAAATCTAATGCCAACTACTAGCAATATTAAACAACCCAAACAGCCCAGTATTAAGCTAGAAAGTGAACGCTGCTCAAAATAAGGGACTATTCCTTTAAATATTAGAGTAATTATAAAAATTAGAATCAATAAAAGACCTAACCTCCAAACATCAGAAATATTAACGGAAAAATCAAATCGTACGAGTGACATACCAAACAGGAAATATGGCAATAAATAGATAAAACCAGAAAAAGAAAAGTAATCAGAATTCACCGGTGATATATAAAGCACTATAGAAAAAATAAACACACATATAAATTTATCAAACCTATCAAAAATCTTCAATTTTTCGCATATTAGAACAAAAATAAAAACTATAAATAAAGACTCAATAAACCAATAATGTGCTACTGGCTTAATGTGCAAGGTCAACCAATCAATTTCATTACTATTAGCCCCTGGTGTGAACGCCTGTAATAGAGCAAAAATAGTGCCTACCGATAACATCGGAAATAACAAACGTCTTACTTTTTTATATATAAAACTTGTACCACCAGAGCTAAAAGGCCAAAAAGCATAAACTAAACCTGATAGAAATGTAAATAAAGGCATTCTAATAAATACCAAAGTGTCATTAATATTCCTTAAAGTCCCTTCTGATAGTTTAAGTCCAGTTTCGGCGTTAAACCCTATAACATGGTATGCAATTAAAAGTACACATGCTAGACCTCTTAAGGTATCTATTTTCAAACGTTCGTACATTGTAGCGAATCCCTTTAAACTACTTTTGATAATTAAAACCATAGAAATTTAGGTAGAAAAATCCAAACATAATGCTCAATTTTATTTTTGATCTATACTTAGAGTACTTTCTTCTTCTCCCTATAAGATTCAGAAAGTTTTTTAGTTAACGCTAGGCTCATTTTAGAGTCACTTTATAGCCCAGAGGTTTTATCAGCCTTTGGGCATTTTTATTCGCAGTTTCTTCTATAAACAGTACTAAGTCTTACGTTTTCAAACGCCTTACCAAATTGTAAAGATAAACAAAGAATTGGCAAAGCATCAACTTGCTTAGCAACATCAAAAACTTGATAGAATTTATAACCATATTTAACGGCTAAATTTAGTTCAGCAACATACAATGCTTTATACTTTGGAGGGAGTTGCTGCCAGTTCATTAACGCTATTTGAATAATACCAAGCTGCACATCAAGCTTGTACGGCCCGAATTTTTTAGCCTGCTGAATATACTCATATACGCGCTCTGTCGGCCCTTCTTGATAACTAACTACTTGTGCCAGTGCAATCCACGTTTCTGACCATGTTTGCCTTAACTCTAATGATTTTAACAGCTCTTTTTCTGCTTGTTGGTAAACCAAAAGCTTATTGTTATTTTGCTCGCTAGTTACAGCTAAATTGAGCATTTTTACATAAGCACTTAACTGCCAGTAATGAGACTGTGAAGGGTCTTGACTTGTTGCATATGTAATTGCCCTATCTGCAAGCTCTAGCTCTTTGAGAGTAATTGTACTTTCAGGCTGCTTTAAAATATTAAGTGCATTAAAATACCATGTATTTGCACGCATACTTTGTAAGCTTTGATAACCTATAACTAATGTAGCAACTGCAAGTATGGCAATTTGTGTGAGGCGGTTTGTATTTAAATTACTCATTAAACAACGACTCTGTTAGACGCTTAGGGTTGGTAAAAAACAAATTATGTGCATCATTTTTACCTATCAACTCGCTCACTATTTGCTTAGCTTTACTCAAAATAGGCGGCCTGCGCTTAACTGAATGGGCATCAGATGCAACATAGGTTATTAAACCGTTTTTGAGCATATCTATACTAATACTTTTTGCAGTTTCGCCCCATGCACCTTCAATGCTTGAAGCCGTTAATTGAAACTCACACCCTAATTGTTTTAAACGCTCAATATAAAAAGGATTAGCTTGAATATCACGATTACGCTCAGGGTGAGGAATAATTACTTTTATATTTTGTTTAGCTAGCCAATTTATAAACTTATCGTAGCCTTGGGGTACATGAGAGTGTGGTAGCTCCAATAGTAAATAATTTACTGAATTAAGCATACCAATAAACGGGAGTTTATTACTAAGCACTAAACTCATTAGCTCTACATCAAGCCTAACTTCAGCAGCCACAGCTAGTTTAATAGCAATATTATTTACTAATGCCTGTGCTTTTAAATTAGCGAGCTCGCTATACAATTGCGAGGCTGAGTTATTAAATCGCCCAATATGTATATGTGGCGTGGCAACCATATGGGTTATTCCATCATTTTGTGCAATATTCAATAGTGCTAAAGATTCATTTAAATCTTTAGCACCATCATCAATGTCTGGCAAAATATGGGAATGAATATCAATCATAGATTTGCATTTAACTATGCATTAGGTTGTTCAGGTTTTTGCGAGTAATCGTAATAATCGTAATAACCATGGCTATGCTCGTCTTTACTTTTACTCATATCTACTTGGTTAAGCACAATACCTGCAACATGAGCTTTAGATTCAAACAAGCGCTCAATACCCGCCTTAATATGTTTAATTCGCGTAATATCTGACTTAACAACATAAATTACCGAGTCTGTACTTTGCGCAACAACTAACGCATCACTCACAGCTTGTGTTGGTGGTGTATCTATAATTATATGGTTATATTCAGCTTTCAAGCCATCAATTACTTCACTAAAGCGCGCATTAGATAAAAGCTCTAATGGGTTACTAGGTATTTGGCCACTTGGCATTATTGCTACGCCTGACTGCACATCAAGATGTACACACTCACTTAATTGCTCCGTGCCTACAATTAAATTACTTAACCCTGGGTGAAATACCGGAATATCAAAGCGCTTTGCAATACTTGGCTTGCGTAGGTCAGCATCAATTAATAATACTTTTCCCATTTGTGCAAGCGACATAGCTAAATTAGCTGAGGTTGTGGTTTTACCTTCACCCGGTGAGCTTGATGTAACTGCAATTACTTTATGGTCGCGCTCTAACTGTGTTAATAACAAGCTAGTTCTGAACGTACGTACCGACTCTGCAAAACGCCTGTAATTATCATTAAGATAGGCGTGAATCGGAAAAACACTATTTTTAGGTATTTTAACATGCGGTAATAAGCCAATCATACGTTGAGCAAGCTTATTTTCAACATCATTTTTTGTTTTAACCGTGTCGTTAAGTGCGTCAAATATAAAGCTCATAATTACTGCAAAACCAAAGCTAGCGATAAAAGCTAAAATAATAATAAGCTTTTTATTTGGTTTTGCTGGTTTGTTTGGGGCATAGGCACGGTCGGTAAAACGTGCAGCTGCAGAGCTAAAATCGCTTGTTACTTCGGTTTCTTTTGAGCGAGATAAAAACGTATTAAATATATTTCGATTAGTCTCAACTTCGCGTTGTAGTTGGTTATATTGGGTTTCTTTACGGGTAATATCTTGATATTCAGCACGTATTTTAACTAAGTCACGTTCAAGTGCACCAACAGTACGAGTTATACGGTTTAGCTCTTTTTCAATGCCAGTAATAAGACCCTTAATTTGCTTATTTAAATTATTTTTTACAGTAGCAAGCTCAGCTTTAGCTGAGATAATTTTCGGGTGTCTAGGCCCATATACTTCGCCTAAATCACTTAATTTACGCTCAACTAAAATAACCTCACGTTTCACGTCTTGTATTACTTTATGCGAAGTAATCTCAGGCATACTACCCAAAAGTTCTAAGTTATTATTACCGTATTCAGTAATAACTCGGTTGATACTCTCGAGGTTGTTTTTTTCGTTACGTGCTACAATTAATTGCTGAGAAATTTGCTCAAGCTCTTGTGTAGCGAGCCCCGCTATACCTTCAATATCAACTAATTTTTGTTTCTCTCGATAAGCTTGTAAGCGTACTTCTGAGTCATCAAGCTGAATTCGCAGTTGCGATAAACGTGTATTTAACCAACTAGAAGCTTGTTGGGTAATGCCCATTTTTGCACGCATCTGGCTTTCTATATAAACTTCACCTACTGTATTAGCCACAAGTGCAGCTAGTTTAGGATCGCTTGATTCAAAACTAACCTTTACCAGTTGGGTTTTGCGAATTGGGGTAATTGATAAGTTAGCCTTAAAGGTCGAAAGAAGGCGAAGCATTTCAAATTCAGCCTTATCACTTTCTGATAAAATCTCAGAGTCTTTTTTATTCAAAAAGGGGAAAAGCTCTTTTATTACTCTTTTAAGCTCACTTAAAGCAGATGGCTTAGCGATGAAGTCTGTATGCGATTTCAAATTAAGCTTATTAATCACCTCTCGGGCAATACTATCGGACTTAATCACCTCAAACTGCGTAAGATAGTATTCTTTTTGATTAGAATCTAGGCCGTATACTTCTTGGAAGCTGACTGCTTTTGCCTGTTCTGCTTCTATAAGTAATGTGGCCGTTGCTATATATTTAGGAACTAACGTGAGTGAAACCATGATAGCTAATAAAGTAGCAACAATGGCAAAACCCAAAATGCGCCATTTGGCAAATTTAATTACATTAATGTAAGAATTTAACTCGATTACTTCTTCATTATAGTTTAAATTTTGATTTTTTTGGTTCATTAATAACTGCCTTGTAAACTGCTTAAAACAAGCGTTGTTCTATTTTTATGGTATCGCCCGCTGCAATTTGGCTATTTAGACTACCTTTTAGTTGCTGCTGTTTGGTTTGCTCTTTAAATATGTATATTTTATCAATCGAGGCACGCTCAGTTAAACCACCTGCAAGTGCTATAGCTTGGTTTACCGTCATAGCAGGTTGATAAGGGTAGGCACCAGGTTCTTTAACTTCACCATGAATATAAAAAGGTCTATATTCAACAACTTGAACGTATACATTGGGGTTTATTAAATAATCAGGTTTTAAACCTTCTGTAATAACTTGCTCAACCTCAGAGGTATTTAAGCCAGCAAGTTTTACTTTACCTAAAAATGGGTAATTTACCTCACCACTATTACCTAAAAGTGCAGTAACTTCTAAATCGGGTTGACCAAATACTTTTATTTCAACCTTATCGCCAGCACCTAAAATATAACTTTGTGCTGTTTGTGCAAAACAAACGCTGCTTAAAACTAGCAGCGTTAAACTAAAAATAAACTTCATTAGTTAGCCTTTAGAGCAAAGGTGAAATTAACACCCACTATCACACGGTCAAACTCTATTGCACTTTGAGTAGAATCTTTATCAATAAAGTCAACATAAGTAGATACCATCCCGAAATTACTTGCAACGTAATTCAGACCTAAACGAGCACTTTTTGATTTATCTTTACGGCCAATATCACCCGTATATTGTTCGTTAGTGTAATTAATACCAGCAAGTGAGCTTAAATAATCGCTCCAGCTATGTTTCCAATTAACTCCATATGTGCTTTCTTTTATGTAATCGCCTTGCACTAACGGATCTTTAGCTGCGCGGCTTGTTGTAAATTGCACGGTAGAATAACTAAGTGGTTGCCAGCTTACACCCGCCTCCCAACTTAAACCGCTAAAGTTTTCACGCTCACTCGAGTCAAAGTCTTTATTTTGGTAACCTAGTTTAAATGAGCCTGAAGTAAGTGCAGTTGCTTCCCACTCCATACCAAGTAGTATTTTCACATCATCACTATCGCGTGAAATACCATTAGCTTGTAAAAAATCATAACGGTAATTTTCTTGCTTAACTTCTAAAAATGTACGTGTAGATGCTTGGGTATTATAGTAACCAGTTACACCAATTAACGATTTGTCATAATCACGATATTGCGATACTTCTCTAAAGTTTTGGTATTTCTTACTAAAAAAGCCAGCTTTTAAAGCAACTTGAGCTTTTGAGCTTTGTGCACCGTATTCGTAGCGCACTAAAACATTTTGTTGCTGATACTTTACAAGCTCATTTACTGCATCACCTAAGCCCTCGGTTAAGCCACTACCACGTGGCTCGTAAAGCCAATCGGCATCACCGTTAATATCTAAACGATGTTGACTGGTAAACTCCTTATGTACACCGGCACCAATATTAACTTGGGTAAAATTATCGGCAGTATCTTTATTATGTAAAGAGCTGCTCGTACCTAAATCAAGCTTGTAACTATCTGTGCCATCTTCAATCGCTGCCTTTATATTAGGAGCAATAGTCCAGATCAAACGCGACTCTTCGTTATCGGGTGTACTGAAAAAGTTATTATTACTACTAATGCCTGTTTGTAAGGTAGGCGTAATTTCTGCCCCATCTTTAGTTATAAGGCTACCAGGCTTTAAATTTGCAGCTACGGGAGCTGCAAACCCAACACTTAACATAGCAAAAATAGGGGCTAGTGTTTTAGTATGCATTTGCATTCTTAAATCCTTTAAAAATTGTCATAAAAATAATTTTTATATCAAACCATAACGACCAGTGTTTAATATAATGTAAATCAAATTCTACACGTTTTTCCATTTTATCAAGCGTGTCGGTTTCACCGCGCCAGCCGTTAATTTGCGCCCAACCTGTAATTCCTGGCTTAGCTTTATGGCGTAACATGTAAAATTCTACCTTTTTACGGTATTCCTCATTATGGGCAACCGCATGCGGGCGTGGACCTACAATAGACATATCACCTTTTAAAACATTTACAAATTGTGGTAACTCATCAAGGCTAGTACGGCGTAAAAAACCACCCAGCGGTGTAATACGCGTATCATTCTTTGTAGCTTGTGTAACCACTGCACTGTTTTCTGTAACACTCATTGAGCGAAACTTCCAAACCTTAATTTTACGGCCATCTAATCCATACCTATCCTGTTTAAATATTACAGGACCTTTAGAAGTAAATTTAACAGCAAGAGCAATTGCAATTAAAATAGGAGATATAAGCATTAAAATAATAGATGCTACTATTATATCCTCAGTGCGTTTTATAAACTCACGTGCGCCTATAAATGGCGATTCAAATACACTTAATGTATCAACATCACCAACATGTTCAATACGTGCATGTATTAAGTTAGATATTAAAAAGTCTGGAATAATATGCACATCAACCGTTGTATCACCCAGTTGACGCAAAATATCAGCAATGCGTTTATCTGCCTTCATAGGTAAAGCAATATATAAAACGCTAATTTCACCATCACGGGCAGCATCTACTGCATTTTGAATTCGCCCCGCTACATCATATTTAGTAGAATTCTCAAACAGGCGTTCTGGTTGGCGGTCGTCGTAAAAACCTAAGAAATTAAAGCCAAGCTCATCATTTTTAGTTATTTCATTATACAAATTGACCGCTGATTCTGTTGCTCCAACAATTGCGACGTTGCGCAAATTCAAACCTAATTTACGACGATGGCGCTTGTATAAATGCACTACAAAGCGCCATGCGTATAAGTAGGTAATACTTAACAAAAACCATAAGCTCAATCCAATTCGGGAGAGTGACTCAGTAAACTTAAAAGCAAACGATATAAGAAACAAGACGATAAACGCAGAAAATAAAGCTCCCCAAGCACACAATACCATGGTTCTAAATTTACCAGCCCGCCAAGAGCGATAAGCAGAAAATATTTCAGCGAAATACAAAAAACTTAAAGCAACACTTAAAGACGATATCATATAAGAGGGAGTAAGCTCGAAATTATAAAATAAAGCAGAACATTGGAAGGCTAGGAATAGTGAGAAAATATCAAACAAGCGATAAAAACTCGCATCAGAAGACCCATTTGACTTAAACGTCCTTGAGGAAGTCATACTATAAAATCCTTATTTATAAAGTAGAGGCTTTAAAAACGTACTTAAACAAAACTATTTATATAATAATATATGACCACTGTAAACTCAACTAATTCCTTAAAATAACTACATAAACACCACCAAACAAATGGAAACTTAATTAAACAAATAAAAACAACAAAACACACTTTTTTGAGATAAACTTTATAAAGGAAATCAATTTTATACAAGGAAGATGTATGAAAAAAAATCTACAAACACGCTACCATGGTCTAGATTTTTGCCGCTCAACATTTATGATTCTTGGTATTTTCTATCATGTAGGCCTTATTTACTCTACTGATAATGATTGGAGAGTATTATCGACAGAAACCTCCTCATTAATAACTAAAATAACTAATTACCTCCACCTATTCAGAATGGAAGCGTTTTATTTAATTTCAGGATTTTTCTTTATTTTAGCCTTAACAAAAAATAAAAATAACTTTCTCGCTGATAGATTAAAAAGAGTTCTTATACCCTTGTTATTTTGTGGCTTATTCATAAATCCTATTATGAACTTTTTTAGTTACAACTTTTCATTTTCAAACAACTTTAAATATATTCTTTATGGAGAATGGTTAGGACACCTTTGGTTCCTAGGTAATCTGTCTTTGTACTTCATGATTAGCTACCTATTTAGAAACACAATTAAAAAGGCTAAAAATTTAAATTTTTTAATGATAGGGTTAACAGCAGTGCCAATTTTTTCGTGCGCAGGGTTATTCATAAGTAAATTCATTTACAAAGGTAACTTTCTATTTTTTTCAATAGATAAATTACTTTATTTTTTTTGTTATTTCCTACTGGGTTGCATCGCTTATCAAAATATTAATTCTTTTATAAAGGCCCTTAACTACAAAACTGTAATACTTTGCACTTTAAGCATTCTTATTTTATTAAATTTACGAGACTATTACTTTCACCTTGACAGCATCGGAAATAAAGTAATTACAAAGTACATTTCAACATTGCTCACTATTTCAGCAATAGCCTTTTTTTATAGAATTGGAAGCAGAGAGTCATTATTAATGGGGAACATATCAAGAGCTAGTTATACAATTTATTTACTCCATCAACCATTGATCATTGTTTTATATGCATTTATATTTTCTAAAACACCATACCCTGCGTGGTTTGAATATTCTCTAATAGTAACTCTCACTTATTTTCCTATTTATTATTTTCATATTCGGTTTGTTGAGAGAATCGATAAAGTGAAATTTTTATTAAATGGTTTCTCAGGAAAAAAATGAATATGTTAAAACTAAGATTAACCTATCATAAACTTAACCATTGAAACTATTAAACATAAATACAACACTAGATTTACAAGCCTAAGCTAGCATAAAACTTTAAACCACTGTTACTTTTTACATAACAACTTTCCTAACTATAATTTTATGTAAAAGAGAAGCATCAAAGTTACGACTAATAAAGAATAATATATAGAAACTATACTAAATAATAAGCTCACTCAATCTTTGAATATTGAAATTATGAAAGTAAGCCTTTGGCCTTTACAAGCAGAAAAATCTCAAACACTTATTCATAATCTAAAGCAATCATACATATTAAGAATAGTTCTATTTTAGTTTTGAAATAAAAACATTCTTAAAAAAGAGCGGTATACCAATTACATATCGACTGAACAATCTTTTAGGCTCATTGACAAGCCTGTAAAACCATTCCAGACCTAATTGCTGAAACATTTTTGGACAACGTCGTACTTTTCCCGCTTGAAAGTCTAATATCGCTCCGCCACAGATTATTATTGTCTTGCTGACAGCTATTGCTTTAAGCATTGATGCTAATATCTCTTGCTTTGGCATCCCCATTGCGAGGACGATCACATCTAACCCGTTTGTTTTATTTTTTAAGTAATGCTCTTTATAAGTAGGTAAATCTTGAAAGCCATCGAGACAATGGACAAAACTATCATTAAACAAACTTTGAGCCCCCTTTTCGAGCCAGGGACTGCTCGTACCATATGCAAAAAATGTTGGTTTATTTTCTAATTTCAACAATCGGTCAATCAACGAAGGGATGAAATCTGTACCGTTCAAATTAAGCTTTGGAGATATTTTATTATATCTACAAGCTAACTCGATACCTTTACCATCTCTTAATAAATAATCTAAATTAAAAAAAGAGTCTCCAATCTCTTTTTTTTGAAGTATTAAATTATATCCATGTTGATTTAAAAAACCTACTGACACGGCCTTTTTCGTTTTACTTAATTCGTCTAACATTACATCCAATTCGTTTTCATCGGCTAATGTCATAACTTTTAGGATAGGATCCATAAGACCTCTAGGAAGTAACTTTAAAATCAGAAAATTTTATCTTTCTATTAAATAAAAAAACAATACCAATTAAAAATTTTCTAGCAAAATGATAAAAAAGGCTTTTATTTTTAAACTTATGCTTTTTTAGTATTCCAAATGAACCTTTAAAATATTTATATCTAAACTCAGGTAAAGGATTGCGATGTCCTATAAGAGGAGAATTAACAAAGTAAGGGTTATTCGATTCCAAACTAGCTCTAATTGCAAAATCCAGATCTTCACCACCGTTATTCTTTGCGCCTACTCCATAATCTTCATCAAAAAAAACAACCTTGCTAAATACTTCAGACTTATAAATAGTCGTATTAGATGAAGCGTAACGAATTAAATTTGATGTATTGTGCTGATTAGGAAGGAAATCAATCAATGCAGGTGTTGAAGAAAAGTCAGTATAAAAAAGATCAACGCTATACTCTTTCTCAATATTAACAAAATTATTCCAAAAACCATCTGGATACCAACAGTCATCATCTGGGAAGGATATAAAATCAAATTCTTCTAAAGTATAAGACTCTTTCACCATACCGATCAGCAAGTTTCTAGCTTTAGATAATGAAATTATACTAGAGCTTCTTTCAATAACTAATTTATAGTTAACAGCTAAAGTCATAAATTCACTCTCATCAAAATCTACATTATCAACATCTTGAAGTAATATATAATGAGTAAAAAAAACTGAGTCCACCTTGTTTAGTGATATTATTAATCTTCGTAAATCTTTAAAATTTTCCACACTACAAATACATGTTGTTAACAAAAGAGTTTTCATTAAGCACCCAAAAAATAAAAAATTAAATTTTTATGATAAAATAATTATGAAAAAGACCATCAAAGTCAAAATCAGATATATATATTCTTACCCATAAAAATGAAACAAAAAATAAAAATGAAACTGAAAATAGGAGTAACTTCAACTTAGTATACCTGAGTATAAAAGAAAAAATATAGACTACACCTATCCATCTAAAGTAATCAAAATATGCATAATACCGAAGTTGTAAAAAGCTAGTTAGATGCATAAATGATATTAAAACAATCATACCTATATAATACGGCCATAAATTATCTAGATAAGACTTGCTTCTATATTTATAACAAAAAAAAGATAAGATTATTATGATTACATCTAAAAATTTGAATAATAAACCAGACCCTCTGTCATCTAACTCCTCATAATTCGTAAAGGTTGCAAAATACACAGATATATATAATAGAGAAACAACTGATGATGCTAAAAAAATGTATATAATTTTAATTTTTTCATTTCTAAGTGGCAACCTTTCAATATTAAAAACTACAAAATATATAGCGCAAACAATAACAGCTGCATTGTGTGTTAAGCAAGCAACAACCCCAAAAATAAAAGCCCAACGAAGTTGTTTATTATACAAAAAAAATAAAGTTAATATTAGAAAAGAACCTGAACAATAATGCCTTATCATATTAAACATGTTTGTAAACTTCATTGAGTAGAAAATAAAAAAAACTAACGTCAATGCGATCAAAACCTCACTCGCACGCGAGATGCTCAACACTCTGTATATCACGATACAAGCAGGCAAATATATGAAAAAGGTCAAAAAATAGGTGTAAAAAGTAAAATTACCATCTGTTAGTTTTGAAAAAAAATATGAGAAGCTGTGATAAACAGGCTCAGTAATCTTAGGCTGAACCAAAAAACCATCATTTATAAAAATCAAATAATCTTCGTTGAATATACTTGAAAACCCATATTCATAATTATTAAATGAGAACCACTGCGTCGAGTACCAACCTAGATCATTTCCGACTCCCAAAAAATCACCAAATGCCCACACTTCTTTGTGAAGGTTCATATTACAAAACAATAGTAAAAAACTAATATAAAATACGTGTATCCATTCTTTTTTCTTACTAATTACATAAGCAAATACACTCAAAAAACCGATGTAGAATGGAAGAATAATTGCAACAAAAAAAGCAAAGAAGATAAACAATGATTCTTTTTTAAAAATAATACTTTTCAAAATATTTTCTTCTTACTTACTATAATACTGGTATTTTATTAAAAACTTTATTAAAAGCTTAAATGAATCAACATAATCAATTTTAGAATTTGAATAGAAAAAAATCTTTGTTAACAAAAACTTTAATAAAGACAAACTTCTTCCAGACTCAAGCCACTTTCTATAAAACTCGATCGTATTCCAGCGATAATACAAATCTCTAACATCTTTTTTATCTAAGACCAACTTACCACTCAGCTTTCTTTCTAATTCACACCTCAGTTCAACCCCTCTTATAGGGCGAGTGCCATTAGTTATCGTGCCTCCTTCATGTATTGTATGAACAAAAGTGGCCCTGTTATAAACACATACTTTTAGATCATTGATGTATGCATTTAACATTAGAGTATGATCTTGTAAGTAAGGGGTTATTAAGAAGCCACCAATTTTTTGAATAGACGACTTTTTTATCATTATCATGGAAGTATATGAGCTCCCATGTAATAAAAATTCTTTTGCATTCTCACCTATAAATTTTTCTTCACCGGTTTCAATAAAAACATTTTTTTCCTTTACTTTCATATCACTACCACATATATCAAAGTTAGGTCGTTCTTTTTTAAAGTAATTTAATTTTGCAATTAGTTCACCCGGTAAAAAATAATCATCATCATCAAGAAAAGTAATATATCTACCACTTGCTTCTTCTATTCCGACATTCCTAGCAAGTGAAGCACCGGAGTTATCTTTAAGCGGAAGGTACTTAATTAAACCTGCTTTAATATACCCCTCTAAAGCTTTTTGTGTTTCGATTTGCTGCTTACTGCCTATTCCATTATCGTCAACAACAATAACTTCAAAATCACAATCAATAATTGCACTATCAATCGCAATTTTAATTTTATTAGCCCTACCGTAAGTTGGAATAATTATCGATAATTCAATCACTTTATACCTCTTTAAACTAGTCATTAAAAACTTTTTATATATAAAGCTATGTAAGCCAAGTCTTAAGTTTTGTTAATTTGTGAACTTCAAAACTCATTAACAAATTCCAAATAACTAAACTAATAGAAACGGAAAGTGCAGCTCCAACAGAGCCATAAATAGGGACTAATGTAAAAAGCAGTATCATGTTAATTACTAATGTTATAAACAATGATTTTAATGAATTTCTTTCATTACCTGTCATATTTAACACCAAACCTACAGACCCCAGAAAAATATTTATTATTTGCCCTACACATAAGATGCATAATATTTGATAGGCCGGCTTAAAGCTTTCCCCAAAAAAGATCGTTATCAACCATTCACCAAAAACAATTAATAACAACGCAATAGGAATAGAAAAGCAAACATTAAGTCGTACAGATTTTTTTAGTAACTCTTGAGCCTCAGCAATATTATTTTTCCGGTAGCTTTTTGCTATTTTAGGTCCTAATATACTATTCACAGCGGTCATGCCCAATGTAACTAATGTAATCCCCTGAAGAGCCACTTTAAAAAAACCAACTGTTTCCTTTTCCTTAAAATATCCCAATACCACATTAGCCAGTTCAGAATTCATAGTGCTAATAAAAAACATTAGAGAGAAGGGAAGTAATGCGCGATTCCACTTTTTAAAACTATAATTAGGTTCAACTTTAAAAATTTCCCTTGGCGTATTTTTATGAATTAAATATAGCCCCAGCAACATCGTTAATACTGATGTAAAAATTTGCACTTTAATCAATAGCAACGCTGTAAAAGCTGTATTAAAAAGAATAAAAAATGTATAAATAAATATAGCCATGAAAGGCATTAATATAAATTCAGGAAGTAGTCCTAGTATAGGTTTACTCAAACCATTTAATATAGCTCCTTGCTTCGATGAAAAGCTTTTTATAGGAATTAATAACATAGCAAACCAAAGTAAATGAGCCGTAGTTTCCGTAACAAGCTCAAATAATAGTGCAAGCAAAACAGCCAACATCATAAGTGATGAAATCAAAACTACAAAGCCTGAAGACCACCTAAATAATCCCTTTAAATCAGCCCAATTTTCTTCTACTTCTATGTGTGCTACCTCTCTTATTAAGAGCTGTGGTAGACCAGCAATTACTGGAATAGTAACGATAGCTATAATAGATAAAATATATGTATATAGACCATATTCTTCAGGGCCTAAATAACGTGCTAATATAAGTCCCGCAAGCACAGACAACCCTCTACTGACTATTTGTAGCGAAGCAGTACTTAAAAACTTTTTTCCAATAGTAGATGAATTTTTCAATATTAACCTGCAACTAACTTAAATAAATACTTGGCTGATGAATTAAGATAATAAAGCCTTAACTTCCCGACTAAATTCTTCACCCATATGACTTGATCGCATTGCATATTCTACATTGGCAAGCATATAACCTAATTTAGAACCACAATCATGCGACTTCCCTTTTAGGTGGTAGGCTTCAAGCGTTTCTAGGTGGCGCAATTGTAATAAGGCATCAGTAAGTTGTATTTCACCGCCAGCTCCAGGAGGGGTGTATTCTAGTAAATCCCAAATTGCTGTAGATACAACATAACGCCCTGTAATGGCTAAGTTACTTGGGGCCTCATCGTTATTTGGTTTTTCGACCATGTTTTTAATTGCAGCATTTTCGCCTGCATTTATTTTTTTACCAGCTATATCAACTACACCATACTGATGCACTTGCTCTTGCGGTACGGGCTCTACCATTACTTGGTTGTAGCCCGTTTTGTCGAATCGGTCGATCATTTGGCTTAAGTTGTCGGTTTTTGAATTTGATTTGTATTTATCAATAATTACGTCGGGTAGCATTACTGCAAATGGGTTATTACCAACAATTGGGCGCGCTGCTAAAACAGCATGGCCTAAGCCAAGTGGTGCTGATTGGCGAACCGAAATTACGGTTACATCTTTTGGCACTATTGAGCGAACCTCTTCTAGCAGGCTACGCTTTACACGTGCTTCTAGTGTGGCTTCTAGCTCAAAGCTTGTATCAAAATGGTTTTCAATTGAGTTTTTTGAAGCATGTGTAACAAGCACAATTTCTTTAATACCAGCTGCTACAGCTTCGTTAACTACGTATTGAATTAAAGGTTTATCTACCAGAGGAAGCATTTCTTTAGGGATGGCTTTTGTGGCTGGTAACATACGCGTACCAAGACCAGCTACAGGTAATACTGCTTTTAAAACTTTCACTTTAATTCCTTTCATTATTTTTGTTAAACAACAAAAAAAGGAATTACTAAGCTAAAATCCCTTTTTAAGCGCTTCACATGCCGTGTGAGCTTGCTATTATACACAACACAATAATGCACTCAATAATTAAAGAGTACTTTTTGATTGTTTTTTTGTTAATTTTATGTTGCACCAAAAGTAAGCTGTATTGCACCACTTTAGTGACTGGTACTTTTTGATTACCCATCCTTTTAAAACTACCAATACTATACTAGGCTTGTTTAGTTATTAGGGAACACAGACTTAAGGAACATTTGTGCGTTTAGGGTTTTACATTTTATTATTAGTGTCTTTTTTTGTATGCGCACAAAATACGCTTTTGTATTTACGCAATAGCGATATAATTGCGCGCGCTCAAAAACAGTATGGTGATGAAGGGTATAAACGTATTAAAAATTGGCTAAGTTTTATAGATGAGTCAGCTGATAAAAGTGAATGGCAAAAAATCCATTTAGTGAATGACTTTTTTAATAAGCACATTAAATACAAAACCGATGATGAGCTTTGGCACCAAAAAGATTATTGGGCTACTCCACTTGAGAGTTTAGGCGTTGGTATGGGTGATTGTGAAGACTACGTAATTGCCAAATACTTTACACTAATAGCACTTGGCGTACCCGAAGATAAAATACGTTTAATGTATGTACGTCAAAAAACAGTTAATCAACCTCACATGGTGCTTATATATATTGAAACTCCTAATCAAATCCCCTTTGTTTTAGGTAATTTTAATACTAAACTGCTGCCCGCTAATAAACGCCGTGATTTAACACCTATCTATAGTTTTAATGGCCAAGGTTTATGGTTAGCAAAATCAAAAGGGTTAGGTAATAAAGTAAAAAATAGCCGTGGTGTTTCTGCCTGGAACACCATGTTAGAGCGAATTGAACAAGGTGAGCTTGCTCCCATTAAAAGTAACATTAAAGGAACTACCAGTTATGTCTCGACTTTTTAAAAACGGATTGAGTCTTAAAACCCAAGTTTACGGTTTAATAATCGTTATTTCGGTTGTTTCATTTGTGGTTAGGATAGTTACGGATGTTGAAACCACCCGCGATTACTTACAAACACAAATGGGTAGCCACGCGCAAGATACAGCAACAAGCTTAGGGCTTTCAATATCGCCCTACCTTGAAGAAGATAGCTTAATGATTGCCCAAACCATGGCGACCGCTATTTTCGACTCCGGTTATTACAAACAAATAAAATTTACCAACGCCGATAATAAAATAGTTTTTGACCTAACAAGCCCAAAACGCGTTGAATCTGTACCTAATTGGTTTATTACAGCAGTAAAGCTTAAAGCCCCTACTATGCAATCAGAATTAAAC
Organism: Pseudoalteromonas sp. SR44-2; assembly: GCF_014163745.1. Classification (NCBI taxonomy): domain Bacteria; kingdom Pseudomonadati; phylum Pseudomonadota; class Gammaproteobacteria; order Alteromonadales; family Pseudoalteromonadaceae; genus Pseudoalteromonas; species Pseudoalteromonas sp. SR44-2. The sequence goes on from NZ_JACJDW010000024.1 coordinate 53,646, forward strand.
AATGGCTGGATTATGGCTGGAGTGCTTAAAGTAACAAGCCATGTTGGGCAATCGTATTTAACGCTATGGGAACATACTAAACGCAGCTTTTATGGTTCTTTATTATTATTGGTAGCGTCGCTTGCAGTAGCATATTTAATACTACGTGCAGTGTTTAAACCTTTAAAAGCAGTAGAAAACCAAGCACACTTGGTTACGCGTAAACGCTTTACATTAAACGATGAAATACCAGTTGCACGCGAGCTACGTACAGTAACTAAAGCCATTAACAATATGGTAATGAACTTGCAAAGCACCTTTGACTCTTTAACAAAGCAAACACAAGCACTTACCGATGAAGTATATGTAGACTCACTCACAGGGCTAGGTAACCGCCGTTCGTTTGAGAACCACTTTAACTCAGTGGTTGACACCATTACTAGCGATACTCCAATCACTGCAATGATGGTCACTCTCCCCTCACTTGCTAATATTAACCAAACTGTAAGTTACCAAGATGGTGATGAGCACGTACATGATGTAAGCGTTACTTTGCAAAATGTGTTTGGTGCTTTAACTAATTCTAAAATATTTAGACTTAACGGTAGTACTTTTATTGCTTTAGTCCCATTCGATATACAATTTTTAAATAGAACACGCCTCGATATAAATGATGCTTTTAGTAAAAAGAAAAACAGCTTACACGTGAATGGTTTTGCTAACTTAGCATTAGTAAATGTTGATAAAGGCTCATCTATCGGGGGTGTACTTTCAGCCCTTGATACCGGCTGCACCATTGGCGATTCGGCTGTAAATAAAGTAGATAAAGATACTTTATTTAGTGTTAAAGAGTGGCGTTCGCTTATTCAGTCAATTATTGCTACTGGTGAAGTTAGTTTTTCGGTGCAGCCAGTTAAACGCACTAACTCACAAAACAAGCAGTGCTACTTTGAGGTGTTTGCTCATTTTACGCATGAAGGCGAAAAGGTTAATAATGGCCATTTATTTGCTATGGCCGAAAAGCTTAACTTAACCGAAGAGTTAGACAAAAAAATAATTCGTAACTTTGTAAACGTTAAAGAGCAACACCCAGACGATACATTTGCGTTAAATATTAGTAAGGCTTCGTTGTATTCAACTGACTTTATTGAATGGCTTACTCTTTATGCACACACTAAACCAATTATTAAAACAAACTTGATTTTTGAATTGCATGAAATTAGCTTACTTTACAACGTACATGTTGCCTCTTTACATATAGATACAATAAAAGATATTGGCATAAATGTGTGTATTGAACACTTTGGTACTAGTTTAACCTCGTTTAGATACTTACAAGGGTTAGACATTGAATATATAAAAATAGATGGTAGCTATATTCAAGACTTATTAGATAACACTCAAAGCCAATTTTTTATTCAAACAGTTAATAATATTTGTCATGGCTTTGGTATTAAAGTTTTAGCTTGTTTGATTGAAAAACCTGAAACTTTAAAGGTACTTGAAAGTTTAGGTTGCGATGGCGTGCAGGGTAATTTAATAATGCCGCCAACCAAAATAATAAAAACTAGTGATAATGGCGTAAATAAAGAGTTTACTTTTTGCACCGATGCGCTAAAATTTTGTAATTAATACTCTACCAAGGGACAAGAGATGAAATCATTCATATTAGCCGGCTTAATAGCAGGTGCATCTTCACTTACAGTTTTACCAAGTTATGCACAAACGGATACTGATGCAGTAGTACAAACTGAAGGCATGACTAATTTAGTCAACGTTTTAAATAGCGCAACCACAGAAACAGCTCCAGATCAGCTAAAGGCAGATTTAGTAGCAGCTATTAACGGCGTTTGTACAAATTGTACTGCTGCTCAAGTTGATTCTATGATGGATGTAGTTGTTGATGCTGTGGGTGCCGATAGCCCACTTATTACTGATTTTTTAGCTGCTCTTGTAGCTGCTGGCGTTGACAGCGATACTGTTACACTTGCTGCTATTACAGCTGGCGTTGATGCCACTGTTGCCTCTGAAGCAACAGCAGCTGGCCCAGGTGGCGCACCAGCTCCTTCTGCTCCGGTAATTGTTACTTTACCAACAACTGCAGTACCGCAAGGTGCAGGCGGCACAGGTGGCGATGCAGGTATATCTGAAGTCGGTAACTAACCGTTAATAAAATAATAAAAACGCAGCCTTTTGGCTGCGTTTTACTTTATATGGCTTATTTTTTTAGCCCTTCTTTTAGGCTCTTAGTTTAGAGAACCCTGTGAATCGTTTTATATTTTTTTTACTCTGTGCAACTTTATTTTTGCTGCCCTTACCATTAGGTAGTTACCGCCCTTGGGCAATTTTAGCAATGGGGATATTAATTAGTGCTACCTTTTTCACCCATTTAGTTTACAGCAGTATTAATAACAAGCACCCTTTATACCCACCTTTATATTCTTGGCCCTTATTTACTGTACTCGGTATAGTTGCGGGCGTATGCGCAGTACAAATGTTTACCGTAAGCGTTGACCCGTTTCAGACTAAACAAATGCTAATTAAAACAAGTTTTATGATTTTGTTTTGTTGGCTTGTATTTATTTATTGCAATAGCGAAAAGCGTATTAAAAATTTAATATATGCAATTATAAGTGCTGGCGTGTTTCAGGCTTTATACGCTACTTATTTAAATTTGTCGCCAGATATAATTAGCCCACTATTTGGTTATAAACATACCGACCGTGCTATTGGTACCTTTACCTACTCAAACTTTTTAGCAAATTTTTTAGCTTTATGTTTATGTTTGGGCATTGGTGTTTTAGTTAGCGAATTAAAGCGCTCTACTAGCGATTACAAACAAACATTAAAACAAACGCTTCGGGCGTGGACTGAAATACTTTTAAGCTCAAAAATAATTTTACGTATTTCGTTAATTATTATTATTGTTGCGTTAATTTTAACCCGTAGCCGTATGGGTAACTCTGCATTTTTTATTGCATTAATGGTTGTTAGCTTACTCGCATTTTTTATTTACAGGCAAAAACCTAAAGCGTTTAAACTACTTATCGTTAGTTTTTTTATAATCGATTTAATTATTATCGGCGCTATATTTGATGTAGAAAAAGTTAAACAGCGTATAAGCGAAACCAGTATTTCATCAGAAACCCGAGACGAAGTTGTACGTGATTCAATACCCCTCATTTTAGATAAGCCTTTGTTGGGCTCTGGTGGTGGTACATTTTATACTGCGTTTCCGGCGTATCAGTCTGAGCCTTATTCAGGTTACTACGATAACGCCCATAACGATTACGTGCAGTTTGCAGTAGAGCTTGGTATACCCACTACAGCCGCACTGGGCTCACTTATACTTTATTGTTTATGGTTATGTATAGCAGCTATGAGAAAGCGTAAAACAGCGTTGTTTCAGGGCGTTGCTTTTGGCTGTGCCATTGCAATTATAGATATGCTGCTGCATTCGTTGGTAGATTACTCTTTACAAGCGGGTGCAAACTCTATGTTGTTTATGACTATTCTATGCTTGGCGATATTAAGTAGTAAATTACCTGCGTCTAAACGAAGTCGTAAAGAGCATGGTTAAATACAAAGCCAAGTAATTACCTAATATAGAGTGGTTAGAAGCTGCGCTTCTCACGCGAGCAATTTCAGCGTCTACCGCCAAGGTTAAATTTACGGTTAACTTATTAGCGTGACAAGCAAAGCCTTTAATAAGTAATTTATGCACTAAGAGGTTAAGAGGCGCTGCGCTTTTAGAGGAAGTAATAAAGCAGAAACTATACCCTGATTGGCATTCTGTTTTCTCATTTACTTCTCTTTCATTTCTCTTTGTGCAAATAGATCTTTAGCTGGTTTTTACTGTAACAGCAGCGCATGTAATTAGTGATTTTTCACTAAGAGGTTAAGAGGCGCTACGCTTTTAGAGGTAGTAATAAAGCAGAAACTATACCCTGATTGGCATTCTGTTTTCTCATTTACACCTCTTTCGCTTCTCTTTGTGAAAATAGATCTTTAATTGATTTATTGGTGAATAGACTAAATAATTTAAGCGTGGCTTTCGTAACAATCGTACCCGTTATAAGTGATTTTTTCACAAAGAGGCTAAGAGACGCTACGCTTTTAGAGAAGAAAATAAACACCGAAACTGTATTCTGATTGGCATTGTGTCTTCTCATTTACTCCTCTTTCGCTTCTCTGTGTGCAATAGTTCTTTAATTGATTTTATTAGTAAATAGCTCAACAAACGAGTGACAACTTAATAGATTGCTTCATATAGCCTACAAGTATTCAATTTTGTTATTTTATTTGTACTACACTTAAGTCTTATTTTAGAACTCTTTCTTAGTTGATTAAATGCTTGTAAATTAAGCAAAAGGATACCTATGGATACTGATACATTAACAAAAACAGTAATAGGTTGCGCTATAGAAGTACACAGGAATTTAGGCCCAGGGTTATTAGAATCGAGTTACGAAACTTGCTTAATATATGAATTAAGTAAAATTGGCTTATCTGCTAAAAACCAAGTTGAGCTGCCGATATATTATAAAGATCAATATATACATACAGGTTACCGGTTAGATATTTTATTACCTAATAAATTAATAATTGAACTAAAGGCGGTTGATAAGCTTCTTCCAATTCACTCTGCACAATTGATAACTTATATGAAACTTGCAGAAATAAGTACTGGTTTACTAATAAACTTCAATGTTCTAAAGCTAGTCGATGGTATAAAGCGCTTTAATGCATAAAAATTATTTACTTAGGTTTTAAGTCGTTATCCAAAGGGCTATAAGTAACTGTACATTAAATTTTTAAGCGATTTATTCACAAAGAGGTTATGAGGCGCTGCGCTTTTAGAGAAGAAAATAAACACCAAACGCAGTTTTTATTAGTATTATGTCTTCTCATTTACTCCTCTTTAGCTTCTCTTTGTGCAAATAGATCTTTAGCTGATTTTTATAAATAAATTGAATAATTTTAAGCATTGCTTTGTAACAGCAGCGCCTGTAATTAGTGATTTTTCACTAAGAGGTTATGAGGCGCTGCGCTTTAAGAGAAGGAAATAAACACCGAAACTGTATTCTGATTGGTATTGTGTCTTCTCATTTACTCCTCTTTTGCTTCTCTTTGTGCAAATAGCTCTTTAATTGATTTATTGGTGAATAGATTAAATAATTTAAGCGTGGCTTTCGTAACAATCGTACCCGTTATAAGTGATTTTTTCACTAAGAGGTTAAGAGGCGCTACGCTTTTAGAGGAAGTAATAAAACCGAAACTATATCCTGATTGGCATTCTGTCTTCTCATTTACTCCTCTTTCGCTTCTCTTTGTGCAAATAGATCTTTAGCTGGTTTTTACTGTAACAGCAGCGCATGTAATTAGTGATTTTTTCACAAAGAGGTTAAGAGGCGCTACGCTTTTAGAGGCAGTAATAAAGCAGAAACTATACCCTGATTGGTATTGTGTTTTCTCATTTACTCCTCTTTCGCTTCTCTTTGTGCAAATAGATCTTTAATTTATTCAACAATTGATTAGAAATTACTGTTCTTCTAAATCAAACTCAGTTAAATGGCCATCGCCGTGTATTAACTGGTAGCGGGCTAAATTCCCTAGCTCTAGTGTTATTAAACTAATAGCTGAGTCGCTTACTAAGTATTTTTGCCCTTCACCTATGGTTTGGTGCTTATCTACTTCCATGTGCCAGCGTTTGGTAAAAAAGTTTAAGGGACTTTTTGGGCCGTATAGAATTGAATCTAGTTTATCGAGTATGTTTATTAATTTACGCGGGAACTCGTTTTTAATACCGCTGGCGGTAAGTTGCCAAATTCGATTGGGATGATCGCCAAAACGCTTTTGCACCGAAAAGCAAAATGAGTAATGTACATCGCCAGATAAAATAAGGGTTTCGTTTGGGGTGTCGGTGCGTCTAAATGTATCGAGTAGCTTTTTGGCTGAGCCTTCGTGCGCCATCCAGTTTTCTACGTCAACCATGAGCGGTTGGCCACATATGTTAAACATAGCTTGAATGGCTTCTATTGATTTAACACCAAACACGGGGGCTGGTGATACAATAATAACTTGGTCGTGGCTTAATAGGCTTTCTTCAAGCTCTGTGAGACGTTCCCAATCAAGTAGACCTGACGGCTCATTAAAGTTTTGCTCATTTCGCCAGCGGTGCGTGCGCGTATCAAGCACCACTACTTTGGGTATTGTCGTTAACTCATAATGCCAAAAGCTAAAATCGTTTAGTGGTTTATCAAATGCTTTAAACTGCCATAAATTATTAGCAGTACGGCTTTGCTTAAAAGGTGTTAGTAGCTCGCCTGTTTTATTTAGTGCATCGTTCCCCATTCCCTGAAAAAGCCAATAACTAATTAAACCGTTATTAATGATCCGTTTACTACTTGGATTTTCATTTATAGCTTGCTCCCACCCAGCGGTGAGGTTCCAGTCATCGGTTACATCGTGATCGTCAAACATCATTAATGTCGATACATTGGCAAACAACCGCTCTACTTCACTTAAGCCTTCTGCATAGTCAATCAATGCTGTTTTTTCAGCGTTAAAAATAGTTTTGTTTTGCTCGCTTTGACCTAAATACGTTGTGTTTTGTATATCAACGCATTGCCAAGCAGCAGCACTAAAATTTAATAAATAAAGTGCAATGTATTCTTCAAAATGGACAAGGTGATTGTAGGCTTTTACACTTGAAAAGTGAGGTTCATCTTTTTTTAGCCAGTAGCCAACACCTAACTTTGAGCGTTTTTGCCAAGGCGTTTTTGGTAAAAATAAATGGCGATTATAAAGTTGCTCATTTATGTCGGCGGGTAGCTCAATGGCAAGTGGTTGCTCTTTATAGATACCTAAGGCTTTAATTAACTGATGAATAGCTAATAACATGGGGCCTGCTACATCATCGGCATAAACCTGATCACCACTTAGTAATAATAACTGTGCGCCTTGATTATTATTAGCGCGCTGAGTATTTTGCCAGTGACTTGCAGACACTAAGCTGTCTTTTGCTGGATGATGTGCATTACGGCACGAGCCATGCAAAATATCACTCAGTTTATTAGGAATTACAAATGCAGGCGTTGTTTGATTGCTATAGCACCAAGGCGATAAATCGATTGCTGTATCGTCAATTACAAGTTCATAGCTTAATAAGCTATCGACAGGGAGTTTGTTGTCTATTGGCTTTATAATAACGAAATGCAGGTATAAATGCTCCCCTAAAGAAACAGTGTGTTGATCGCTATAACACTCAATATTTAATAAGTTTATTTGGCAGCTAGCAGATTTGGAGGTAGCAAACTGAATACACACTCCAGTTTGCTCTGCACGGCGCACCATTGGCCCCATTAGTAAAATAGGAAGGTTTGCCGTGTGAGTAATCATGTATTTAGCCTTTAGCTGCTAATTTAAATAAAGAATAGAAGTTTTCTGTAGTTGCTTTAGCAAGTTCATTAAAGCTAATACCTTTAAGCTCGCTAATGTAATAAGCAACATCTTCTACGTACGCTGGCTGATTTGTTTGCCCACGATACGGTACTGGTGCTAAATAAGGCGAGTCGGTTTCTATTAGTAATCTATCAAGTGGTATTTGTTTTACTACTTCTTTTAGCTCAATAGCATTTTTAAAGGTAACAATGCCCGAAATAGATATATAAAAGCCCATGTCTATGGCTTTTTTAGCCATATCCCAATCTTCAGTAAAGCAATGTAGTACACCACCGCAGTTTTCGGCCTTGTGCTCACGCATTAAATTAATGGTATCGGCGCGGGCATCACGAGTATGAATAATTAACGGTTTTTGTAATTCGTTAGCCACTTCAATATGCCCAACAAAACTTGCTTGTTGCACTGCGTGGGTATCTTTTGAATAGTAGTAATCAAGGCCCGTTTCGCCAATAGCAACGACTTTTTCGTGTGAGGCCAGGTCGATTAGTTGCTGTTTATTAAGGGCGTCTTTTTGATCAAGTGGATGTACACCACATGAGGCTGAAACATCGTCGTAGTGCTTAATTTTATCAAGCATGCTCGGAAATTGATCAAGCGTTACGCTTACACATAAAAAGTGCTCTATTTGCTTTGCACGCGCTTTATCAAGAACTTGGTCAAGGTTTAAGTCTAGTTTATCAAAATCAAGACGGTCTAAATGGCAATGAGAATCTACAATCACTATAAGGCCTGTATTATGTTCAGGGTTTAAATTTGTTCGTTTAATTTATTATCTTAGCAATTAAAAGAACCCAATATAGGGCGGCGTTAATCTCAATGAAAAACCAACCCTATAACTACATGGTATATGTTTGATCGCCTGAGTTTAACATAGTCCCAAGCAGCTTTTCGATTTTAGCGTTTAGGTTTGTTTTATCATCTAAAAAGCTAATACCAATACCTGGAGGATTAGAGCTTTGTGCACCTTGTGGCGTGATCCACGACACTTTACCTGTCACTACGTCATCTTCTAAGGCATCGGGCAAAGTAACTCTAAGCGCTAATGAATGCCCTGCTTCGTAACGCATATTAGTGCGTACAAATAAGCCACCTTTTTTTAAGTAAGGCATATAACAACGGTATAACTCGTCTAAATCATCTATGTCTACTAGTAGTTCTTGCATGATTAATCCTTTTAAGAATTTCGCAATGTGTATGCTAATCGTGATACAGCAAGCGATAAATTAAGGCCAAGTACTTGTGTGTTATTTTGTAAAAACTCGCCTAATGCATTTTGCGCACTTTGATAAGCGTCAAAACTCATGCCTTGCAGTAATTGCTGCTTTAGTTGCACGCTTAAAAACAAAGTAAATATACGAACAAGTTCAGGCTGTTTATTTATTATATCGACTAACGCTTTGAAATTATGGCTTTGTTTAAACTCAGTTGCAAACTTATACAGTGTATCAATATTTTTCAGCTGGTCCTGCTGTTGCCAATGCTTTACTTGCAGCGGTTGGTTATAAAAAAGTGCTAACCAACTATAGTTAGGAATATCTAATGTCTCTAGCCATTGCTGAGCAAGTGCTGTATTAGTTATTTTTACATCACTTTTAGCGCATCGACTTAAAATAGTTGCAGGGAGCTGCTGTGGTTGGCTTGTGGTTAATATTAAAAAGCGGCTATTAGTTGGCTCTTCAAGCGTTTTTAATAATGCGTTAGCTGCTGCTGTGGTCATTTTTTCGCAATTTTCGATTATCGCGACTTTATTGCCATTTTGCGCTGCTGAGTGATTCATAAAATCACTAATACCACGAATATCATCTACACCTATACTTTGCCCATCAACTTGCGTTAAGCGTTTGTCGGGGTGAGTGCCAGCCATGGTAAGTAAACAGCTTTTACACTGTCCGCAAGGTTTTAGCACACTGTTTTGCGCAGCTACCTGCTTAGCTATATTTTGGCATAACAAAGCATTCCCAAGCTCATCACTTAACTCAAACTTACCTACGCCAACAGGCCCACAAAATAATTGCGCATGATGAAAACGCTCTGCGCGATAACTTTTCGCTAAACGTGCTTGAGTATCATGTAGCCAAGGCAATGGCATATTATTTTAGGCCTTCAAAAAATGAATGCAGTACATTGGTAATATCGCGATGTACTTTATCAATACTTTGGTTTGCATCAACGGTTTTAATTGTGTTGTCGTCATTAGCAAGTTCAACATAACGCATACGTGTACGCTGAAAAAACTCAATGGCTTCTTGTTCAATACGGTCAAGCTCGCCACGCCCTTTTGCACGTTCAAGGCCTATCACTGGGTCAATATCAAGGTAAATAGTTAAATCTGGCTTTAAGCCTTTTAACACCATTGACGAAAGTGAAGCTAATGTATTTGAGCTAATACCACGCCCACCACCTTGATACGCCTGAGACGATAAATCATGACGATCGGCAAGTACCCATTGGCCTTTATCAAGCGCTGGGGTAATAACATTGTGCATTAGCTGCGAGCGAGCTGCATACATAATAAGCAACTCGGTTTCAAAGGCAATTTCTTCTTCGTGCTCTGCTTTTACAAGCGTACGAAGCGATTCAGCCAGTGGCGTGCCGCCAGGTTCGCGGACATTAATGAAGTCTATTTTTTGTTTGTTTAAAAAGTCTTGGCATAGCGAAATAGCGGTTGATTTACCCGCGCCTTCTAGCCCTTCTATTACTATAAATTTTGGTTTCATAAACTATTAATTCTTTTTATTTAATATATACGTTTTAACTGCTGCGTTATGCTGTTTTAACGTGGTTGAAAATTGGTGGCTACCATCGCCTTTTGATACAAAGTAAACATATTCACTTTGCGGCGGATTAACTGCAGCTAAAATAGCGGCTTTTGATGGCATTGCAATCGGTGTTGGCGGTAAACCATTAATGCGATACGTATTGTAAGGCGTATAATCGCGTAAATCTTTACGTTTAATATCACCATCAAAATCAGCGCCTAGCCCGTATATTACGGTTGGATCGGTTTGCAGGCGCATATTGGTGTTTAATCGATTAACAAACGCTGATGCAATTAACGGACGTTCGCTGGCAAGGCCTGTTTCTTTTTCAATAATTGAAGCCATTATTAGTGCTTCGTATGCTGTTTTATAGGGTAGATTAGCACCGCGCTGCTGCCAAGCATCATCTAACGTTTTCTGCATTTTTTGTGCTGCACGTTTTAATACACTGCTTGCAGTATCGCTATTATGATAATGGTAAGTGTCGGGGAATAACCAGCCTTCTAAGTGCGTGTCATTACCCAGTATTTGAGTACTTAGTTCGTCAGCTTTTAAATCGTTTTGTAAATTATCAGCTTTTTTAATAGCACTTAGTACTTCACGTAAGTTTTGCCCTTCAATTATGGTAAAACTAAAACTAATTTGCTGACCTTGGTTAATTTTTTTTACGTTGTTAATAACACTATCGGGTGTTAGCTCGTAAAGCCCCGCTTTTAAGTCGGTAAGCGTGGGATCTAATTTGGCAATTACCTGATAACGCCAACAACTTTCCACCCAGTTATTAGCTTGCCATTGTTGGCATAACTTATTAAAGCCAGTACCATGCTTAACTTCAAATTGTGTGTTTTTTGCTACCTTTAACGGGCTATTTATTGTTGCTTGTAATTGCTGGTAACCAACAGCAGTGGTTATGACAGCTAAAAAAAGTACCGATAAAATAACTTTTAACACTCAGCCTCCTTGGCTAATAATTTAGTTAGTAATGCGTGGCTTTCGTCTGTATTAAATACCTGTTGCTCAATACGTTTTACAGGTACTGCTCCCATTAAGCTATTACACACAAATACGGCGTCTGCTTGGGTTAAGTCTTCTACTTTCACGCGTTTAAATTCAACAGGCAATTTATCACATAACGATTGCAGATAAACGCCCTTAATTCCGCACTCATCAAGCAATGGCGTAAACACACACTTATTTTTAATCGCAAAAATATTAGCTGCAGAAGCTTCAATTACATTGTTATTGTAATCAAGCACTAACACATCGTCGCAGTTTTGCGTTTGCATTGCTTTTTTAACTAGTACTTGCTCAAGCCGGTTTAGTGTTTTAAGACCTGCTAAATAAGGCTGTGCTGCTAATTTAATTGGGCTTATTTCTAGATTTACACCCTTTTTAACAAGCGCTTCGTAATTACTGGGGTAATCTAATATGCTCAATAAAATAGTAATATTACACTCACTTGGCAGCCCATAACCACGTCCACCTTCGCCTCGCGTTACAAGTATTTTAAGTACGTTGAGTGATGCTGCTTTTATATGCAAAGTAATTTGATTTTCAAGGCTATTAAAATCTAGCTCAGGAAAACCCAAACGCTGTGCGCATTCAATCAAACGCGCTTTATGATGAGCCCAATACTGTACTTGCCCATTAACAACTTTAGCCGTTGTAAAAAAGCCGTCACCGTAATTTAAGCCTCTGTCACGCGTACTTAAAGTGCTGTTTTGATCTACTGCTATTATTGTTTGCATTTTATTTGGCATAAAAAAAAAGCCCAGTTAAACAACTGAGCTCTTATAATTTGATTCGTTGTTAAAAAAGATTATACCTTTTTAAATAGCAACGAGCCATTAGTACCACCAAAACCGAACGAGTTACACAGTGCAAAGTCTAATTTTGCATCACGTGCAGTGTGAGCAATATAATCTAAGTCACACCCTTCATCTGGGTTATCAAGGTTGATAGTTGGCGACACTTTTTGATCTGTCAGTGATAAAATCGAAATAATCGATTCAACCGAGCCTGCAGCACCTAACAAGTGACCCATCATCGATTTAGACGAGCCTACCATTACATCTTTAGCTGCATTACCAAAAATAGACTTAACAGCGGCAGTTTCTGCTTTATCGCCTGCATTTGTAGATGTACCGTGTGCGTTAATGTAACCAATTTGCTCAGCGTTTACTTGCGCATCATTTAGTGCGTTTTGCATTGCAAGGGCAGCACCCGCTCCATCTTCTGGTGGTGATGTCATGTGGTACGCATCGCCGCTCATACCAAAGCCAACAAGCTCAGCATAAATTTTAGCGCCACGTGCTTTAGCATGTTCGTACTCTTCAACTACAACAACACCTGCACCGTCAGAAAGCACAAAGCCATCGCGGTCTTTATCCCAAGGGCGAGAAGCCGCTTGTGGATCGTCATTGCGGGTTGAAAGTGCACGTGCAGCATTAAAGCCACCCATACCAATAGGCGTACAGGCTTTTTCTGCACCGCCAGCAACCATTGCATCTGCATCACCATAGGCAATCATACGCGCGGCATGGCCAATATTATGCAAACCAGTAGTACAGGCAGTTACAATTGAAATATTTGGACCACGAAGTCCATGCATCATTGATAAATGACCTGAGATCATATTAATAATGGTAGACGGCACATAAAATGGCGATAACTTGCGCGGGCCACTATTTAATAACTTAATGTGGTTTTCTTCGATAAGCGTTAAGCCACCAATACCAGAGCCCACAGCTACACCTATACGTGTTGCGTTTTGCTCAGTAATTTCAAGGCCTGAATCTTTAAAGGCTTGAACACCCGCTGCAATGCCGTACTGAATAAACAAGTCCATTTTTTTAGTATCTTTCGCTGACATGTATGCAGTTGCATCAAAGTCATTTATTAAACCAGCGAATTTAGTACCAAATTTTGATGTATCAAAGTGGGTTATTGTTTGAATGCCACTTTTGCCATCTAATAAGCCTTGCCAGGTTGATTGAACATCATTACCTAGCGGCGTCAACATTCCTAAGCCAGTTACGACGACTCGACGTTTAGCCACGGTTTGCCTCCAATAAGGGATATTTTACAAGGGGATGATCATACCCAAGCTACCTCAAAGTGCTAGTCCCAAAATAGATTAAAAACGCATAACACAATCAAAATTAATTTTTAGCTAAAATTGAGCATTGAGGCTTAAGTTTTGAATCACGAACTTTGAGGTGGTTTGGATATAAAAAATTAAAGGCAGCGGATGCTGCCTTTAACGTGCGATTAATTACTCAGCGTGTGCTGTTACGTAATCGATAGCAGTTTGTACTGTAGTGATCTTCTCAGCTTCTTCATCTGGGATCTCAGTATCAAACTCTTCTTCAAGAGCCATTACTAGTTCAACAGTATCAAGAGAATCTGCACCTAGGTCATCTACGAAAGAAGATTCATTTTTAACTTCTTCTTCTTTAACACCTAGTTGTTCAATGATAATTTTCTTTACGCGTTCTTGGATATCGCTCATTCTTCTTTCCTTTATTAAAAACGCCGATGCGTTATTTTCAGATTGCCGCGTAGTTTACGCGGCATAATTCTCTGATTCAATGATTTGACCATAAATAATTGTCTGGTCAAACCTCTGAGTGTGTGTTTTGTCTTTTATCGCTTATTTTCGCAGCGATTTCAAGTATGTTTAAAGCAAGTTCACAAATAATTCAATGTTTTTGAGGTAACTTACTTAACTTTATTAAGTAACAATGTGGGTACAATGGTTATTAAACCATGTACATCGCGCCATTTACATGCAAAGTTTCACCTGATACATACGCAGCAGCGTCAGATGCTAAATAACATACCGCAGCTGCAATTTCGTCTGGTTGACCTAAACGCCCTGCTGGAACATTTGCAAGTGTTGCTGCTTTTTGCTCATCAGTTAAATCATCAGTCATATCAGTTTGAATAAAACCAGGTGCTACTACGTTTACTGTAATACCACGTGATGCCACTTCGCGTGCAAGTGACTTAGAAAAACCAATGACGCCTGCTTTAGCCGCTGCATAATTAGCTTGTCCTGCATTACCCATAGTGCCCACTACAGAGCCAATATTGATAATACGGCCTTTCTTTTTCTTCATCATTGGACGAAGTACCGCTTTAGATAAACGGAAAATCGAGCTTAAGTTAGTGTCGATTATATCGTCCCACTCAGTCTCTTTCATACGCATTAATAGGTTGTCACGTGTGATACCTGCGTTATTAACAAGTACGTCAACATCGCCAAAATCAGCTTTTATAACAGCAAGTGTTGCTTCAATAGATGCAGGATCCGTTACGTTTAGTGCATAACCTTTACCATTTTCACCTAGGTACTCGCTAATTTTAGCAGCGCCTGACTCGCTTGTTGCAGTGCCTGCAACTTTTGCACCTTGCGCAACTAATGTTGTTGCAATTGCTTTACCAATACCACGGCTAGCGCCAGTAATTAGGACAACCTTGCCCTCTAAAGAAAATAAATTAGACATTTTATATACTCTTATTTAGCTGCAGCGATTGAAGCGGCATCGTTTACTGAGCCACAAACCATTGCTTTATCAATTCGTTTCGCTAGTCCTGTTAATACTTTACCAGGACCAAATTCGTAGCTTTGCGTTACATCTTGCGCAACCAAAGCTTGTACTGTTTCTGTCCAGCGAACTGGGCTGTATAGTTGACGTACTAGTGCATCTTTAATTGCATCAGCGGTCGATTCAGCTTTTACATCAACATTATTAATTACATCACACTTAGGTGTATTAAATGTTAAAGCGGCCAAGTCTACCGCTAGCTTATCAGCTGCTGGCTTCATTAGTTCACAATGTGAAGGTACACTAACCGAAAGTGGTAATGCGCGTTTAGCACCAGCATCTTTACATGCTTGTGATGCTCTATCTACTGCCGCTTTATGCCCTGCAATAACAACTTGGCCAGGAGAATTGTAGTTAACTGGAGATACAACCTCACCTTGCGCTGAGGC